>CAYIGE010000045.1:0-7878 GCA_964362835.1 Candidatus Woesearchaeota archaeon | reverse complement strand
TTTTTTACTCATTTAGCTATCATTGCTTAGTATTATTGACGAAATAATTTATAGGTGATAATTTCTGGCCTGTGTATAACTCTATTTGAGCTATACCTTAATAGATAGCTATAATAAGTATAAGATAGCAAAGCGCTCCTCTGGGGCGTTTTGTTTTAGACCAGAGAAAGCAACTATCAATTTCCGTTTTTGATACTAAGCGTTATCGGCTAAAAGCCGAGAGTTAAGAGAATAAAAATTCTTTAACTCAATTAAATTTTACTTTGAAAATGAGTAGTTGGTCAATGTTGAAAAGATGGATAGAAACTATTTGGTTTTCTCGTAAACTAATTTTTGATGTTCAGCCCACCTGCCAAAATGTCTAGTAGCCTCACCATATAAAATAACTTTATCATTATATTCCTTTTTAGATTTTATATTATCATATAGAAGTTTCATTGCCATCGGTTTTACCATATTAAATCTTATTTCTCTATAATGAACTGGGCTATCATTTCTCATCTCAATTTCACCGACATTCGTGCCATTATATCTAAGTAATACTTTTTGTTCTGGAGTATCTCCTTTTTTTATTGCTCGTGAATTTGCTACTTCAAATTTATCTGTCATTATTTGTTCAACTTCTTTCCCCCAAAATACATGAAATTTTTTATTGTTATAAATAGTCAGATAATTAACCTCGCCTCCATTAAATAAAGACTTGCTTAAAAAAGCTCTAAGTCTGTGTTTATCTTTTAATTTTTCGGCAAGTGCGACCATATTGGGTCTTAGTTTTTCTTTTGCCTCTTTTTTATTGGACTGATATTCTTCAAATGACTTTGGAAAAGAATTTATACAATCAATAAGATGTTGGCCTATTCCATTCATAACTTTAAAGAAAGGGTCACTTTCAAAACGATTTAATCCGTATAAAAATATCTGCCATTTTATTTGACCACTTTTGACCGAGTGAGCATCGCCAGAAGGATCAATAACATCTTTTTTGGCCTTCAAGTCATTCTTATAATCTTTGTCTAGTCCTATAGATTCAGCAAAAAGTAGAGCATCATCGTGTCCTTGTTGGCGATACTTTCTAGCCTGGTCAGAGGAAGAAGCTCTACTTTTTCTTACTTTTTCGGGTGTTTCCATATAATTATTTCGTGAGATTTCTTTATATATGAACCATTATTATTATTCAATCTATTTTCACCAATTCTAGTATCGCCCTGACTAAAAGTATATTGCCAAGTAGGAGCTATCATATCAAAATCTTTATACCATTCTCTGATAGTTGAACAGTTATTATATGAAAGTATAAATCCTCCCTTATGTGACTTCAGAAGATCTCTTAATTTTTCATGATTAAAACCAGCATGATGTATCGGAAAGTTTCTATGAGGGTACATACCTATAAACATTTTACTATCTCCATCTAGATAATAAGGGGGGTCACAGTATAAAAAATCATTTTTGTACTTTGGGATCACATTTTCAAAACTATCACAAGATACTTTCAGATTTTTTACATTAAAGTTTCTTACTTTTTCTATCATTGCCTTGTATCTATCAGGTCGTAAATAGACACTTGATTGAGAACCAAGAAAATGTGGGCCATATGAAGTATTATGATTGAAATAATAAACCGATGCCAAATCAATACCATTAATTTTTTTCTGGCCATCCCAATGTTTTTTCATTATTTTTTTAACTCTTGTATATTCTTCTCTTGTTGGTTTGAATCTTCCTAATTTTTTTGCTAATTTTTCTGGTTTTGTAATCTGATAATTCCAGTAGTTTATTAAAATATCAAAAATGTCGTATCCAATTACTTCTATTCCAAGTTCTTTAGCAATAGCTATTTCTACGGAAGCTCCTCCTAAAAATGGTGATACAACTCTATTTATTTTGTTGGGCAATAAATCAATAATGTAACCAACGGCTAAACTTTTTCCGCCAGCATAACGCAAAGGAGTTCCAAGATATCTTTTATAACTGTCTGGTTTTGATGGACTTCTTAGTTTATCAACTAACTCTTTCTTCTTTTGTGATATATCTATTATTTTTGTCATACTATTTAGTGCTTAAATTTTTTATAAATCTATCAAATTCTTTTTTATCAATTCTAAACTCTTTACTCATTTTATAAGCCTTTAGTTTTTTGGCTTTAATATATCGGTAAATAGTCATAATATTAACCCTTAATTTATCGGCTAACTCTTGGGCTGTATAAAATTCTTTTTTCATCTTACTTTAATTGTTCTAAATTTTTATAGTATTTCTTAATTTCATTTTCCCAATTCTTCGGATAAAGATATTTTTGTGTTTCTGGAATAGATACTGCCAGTACCCTTAGTGTTGTTTCTTTATGTTGCTGATTTCTTCTGCCAGGCTTTTCCATCCATTTCTTCTGTGCCTCTTTTATTAGCTGGGCTACTACTTTACTGGGTATAATCCAGAAATCAGGTTCTTTGTTAAATTCATTTAATTTTATGAAAGCATAATAGAAATCACTAGATGCCATAAGTTCATCTTTAGCTGATAGTGGAAAGTCATAGGCGGTTTCTTTAATCCGTGTCTTTGCCGATATTTTTATTGTTTTACCACGAGGATTAATAGCCAAAATGTCATATCTTTCTGTTCTACCCAATGTCATTGTTGTTATAAAGTTTTCAGCAGACAATCTAGAGGCTAAGTAATACTCTCCTGCGTTTCCTATATTTTGTTTAGATACTTCAGCCATACTTATACTTTACAATGCTTTACAACTAATTCAAGTGTGGATAAATACTGAAAACTGAATCATAAATGTAACCTAAAGTTCTAAATCTAATAGTATTATATGTATAGATTTGGTTTAAATTAGCTTAGATTAGAGTATTATGACTTATATAAAAAGTGGCTTCCGTACTATTAAAAAACTATGTCTATATGTATATTTCTTCTGAATTTCAGAGATTTAATCTGGATTGTTAGTCGGCTCTGATGCTCTTAAAATCTCCGATACAATTTTATCTACTGCATCATTACAGCCTTTATCCGATAAATCTTCTAATATATTCATCGCTTCTTCATACTCAATTACACTCAAATAGTCTAAAGTTGCATTTATCTCTTGGTTGCTAATAGGACACCAATCAGGGTAATTCTCTCTGTTTTCAAGATATTGATCTATACAATTATTTTCAATAAATAATCTATCTCTTTCTACTATGAGATCTTCTTCGGTGGCGTTAGGATTTGCTTTTGTATATTCAGATATAAACCTAGCTACATCAGAAACATATTCTTCATTGGTAGCAAAATTTTCTGGGCATTTGTAAGTTGTTTCGGTTGTGTTGGTGAAAATAAAATAACCACCGATAGTTAAGATCAGAATAAGAATATAGAGTTTGTACCCCATCATTAAATTCAGCATATGCTTTTTTAGAAGTAATTGACCCTAAATAGCTCAAGTTCTTTTTGGAAAAAAAGTTCTTGTAGTTTAATATCGTAAGCACCCTTCTCACTTCCCCCGTAGCCGTATAAAACTTCTTTAGTATAGACATCTCTTATGAATTTAGAATAAATAAATCCTCCAGAAGAACCATAAAAGAAAAATTGGTAATTTATTATACAACGATTCAGTGATTCACTATATATGTAGGCATGGATTGATATACTTGCTAATTTCAACTCATTTTTTAGTTCTTTAGCATATTTTTCGCCAGCAATAGCACATTCTAATTTTCTATCATATAGCTCTTGGGCCACTTTCGTTTCTTTTTCTTTTTGTCTCTGGTCTGAAAGATAAATGATGAAATAATAAAAAACAGAAAAAGCTATTATTAGCAATGCAATAACCGAAACTAATTTTATTTTATCTTGATTTAACATAAAACCGCCATCGGGAGGGTCTTGCGACCCCTATACGAGTTTCCCCGTATAACGTGCGATACGCCCCAATGACGGGTCTATGTATCGCACGATTTGATGCCATGCCTTTTCAGGTTTAGGCAATTATTAAATTTGGGTACATTCTATATCTTTTATTGATGAAACACAAATGAAATTGTAGGCTTTGGATATGGCTAAAACTAGGAAAACTAAAAGTCCTGATAAAGAATTTGATGGCCAGATTCAAATAAGCAAACTATTGGAAGCAAACCCTAAATTCCAGGAAGCTGTTAATGCCGTTCGTTCCAAATTGGGTATAGATGAATCTAATAAAGATAGAGAGGGAAATCTTAAAAAA
Source organism: Candidatus Woesearchaeota archaeon (assembly GCA_964362835.1). GTDB lineage: Archaea > Nanobdellota > Nanobdellia > Pacearchaeales > GW2011-AR1 > SICU01. Next base: position 3,668 of record CAYIGE010000045.1, on the reverse strand, counting down.
ATACCTAGAAATTCTAATAAAGTATTTGGAACTGGCCGTGTATTTTTTACTGGTGTTCAGAAAGGCACAGATTACTATAAATATGTATCAGAGATATTAAAGAGATTTAATCTAAGAGAAGACTTATGGGGTGATTCAATCGGTAATTATGTTCTTACTGGTGAATTTGGTTTAATTCGTGGTGAGGAACATCCAGTTATAACGGATGAAATAGATCCAGTATCAAAAGAACCAGTAATAATTATTAAATTAAATAAGCATACTTCTTTAGACGATATAAAAAGAAGATGGGACATAGTGGAATTATTGAAAGAAGATGTTTTTGGAGCTAAAAGTCCAAGATTTCAGAACAGAGAAAATCTTGAAAGAGATATAGATATTTTTAATCTTTATCATTTCAAAGATTATGATGTTGGAGAAATAAGTTTTGAAATTAAATCTAAATATGGCCAAGACTTAGGTTATAGCAATATAAGAAAGATAATATCATCAATGAATAAAGAATTTGGCATTAAAGGAAAGAAACTTCTAACAGCAAAACAAGAAAGATTAAATAAATTACGCAGTAGCAACCGATAAGACGAAATTCAGGGTTTTGTAGATAGTGTTTTAATGACCATAGTAGTAAGCTATGGTTTTTTAATTTTCAAAACAAAAATATGAAATCCTTAGAGAGAAGATTCAATAAAATAGCGGCCAGGAATCCTTACTATTCAACCCATACTTGTTTTGCTTTGGCGATAAAAGGACAGAAATTCAACAGGGAAACGATCCGACGACACTTTAATAAGCTTGTAGATAAAGACGACTATGACAAAAAAGATAAAAAAGAAGTTTTGGAATACTTGTTCTGGCTTTCCTTTGATGTTGAAAAGTAGCCTAGGACAACCAGAAATGAGGGTTATTTGTCCCTGTGGCGATAGTTTTCAGCATATTTGATAGATTCCTTATCCAAGCAAAATAACTACTTCAAATATAAATTATGGGAAATATAGATTTACAAAAACAAAGAGAAGCATTTAGTGAATTTAAGAAGATTTATAGGGAATATTACAAAGAAGAAATTGATGACGATAAAGCAAGAGAGTTGGGACAGAATTTACTAAATGTCTATCGGTTAGTATATAGAGAGCCGAGCAAAAAAGAGTCCAATTTAAGTTTAAAATAATGTGGATAAGTGAACTTGATGCCACTTATAAAGCATTTAATAATGATGATGTTGATTCATGTATTCCTTGCCGAAAGGTTTTAATTTGTTAAGTTATTGAGAGGACGGCTCTGACAACATAACATTCCTTTCGGATGATATGTGAATCAACAACAGAGCCGTCTTTTAGTTTTATGACAAGGAAAATAAAGAACAAAACTGACGATTACGAACTGCGATACTTAGTATATGCCAGAAAATCAAGCGAAGATTCCAAAGAGAGACAAGCACAAAGTATTGAGTCGCAATTAAACGAACTACAAGAGTTAGCCAAAAGAAATAGGCTTAAAGTTGTTCGTGTTTTTACAGAAGAAAAGTCAGCTCATTCAACTGGCCGTGAAGTGTTTGCTGAAATGATAAAAGCCCTGGAAAGAGGAGAAGGAAACGCAATTCTTGTTTGGCACGCAAATCGTCTTACTAGGAATATGACTGATGGAGCTGTGATTATTTCTTTGATGGATTCTGGTGCTATTAAAGAAATTAAAACTCCTGGAAGAGTTTATACTTCTGATTCTATGGATAAATTTGTTATTGTTTTGGAATTTGGTTTATCTAAAAAAGATTCAGATGATAAGAGTGATGTAGTTAAGAGAGGACTAAAAACCAAGTGTGAAAAAGGAAGCCAGCCAGGAAAAGCACCGCTTGGTTATCTGAATACGCCTTATTTGCCTGGCGGTTCTCGCTATATTATTAAAGACCCAGAACGCTTTGATACTATAAAAAGAATTTGGGAAATGATGGCAACTGGGAACTATACAGTTTCTGAACTTCAGAATTATTTAAATAATGAATTAGGTTTTAGGACTAGAAGATTTAAGCGAGAAGGAGAAAGACCACTCTCTTTAAGTAGAATGTATAAAATGTTTAGAGATAGTTTCTATTATGGAGTATTTGAGTATCCGAGAGGTAGCGGTCAATTCTGGCAGGGTACTCACGAAATTATGATTACAAAAGAGACCTTTGATCTAGTTCAGAAGATACTTAATAGACATCTAAAAACTCGTTCAAAAGTTAAGGTTTTTGACTATACTGGCACTATGAGATGCAGGAAATGTGGTTGTCAGATTACGGCTGAATATAAAATTAAAAATCAGAAGAATGGCAATGTTCATCACTATATTTATTACAGATGTACTAAAAGGAAAGGCAGTTGCGACAATATAGCTATAAAACAAGAGGAGTTAGAGACACAAATTAGACAAAGGGTTGAAAAAATTACTGTACCGCCTCAATTTGAAAGATGGGCTATTAAATACTTAAAGATTCTATACAAACAAGAACTACAAACTAAAGAGATCCTACTGGCTCAAAATGAGAAAAGGAAAAAGGATATTGAAGAAGAACTAGATAGATTATTAAGTTTTTACACATCTAGTGAAAACCAAGACAGAAGTATTTTATCTTCTGAAGAATTTATAGAAAAGAAGAAGAAACTTAAAAATCAGCTTGAGTATTTAGAAAATGGGGCTACAAATATAGAGAATAAACTACAGAATGGACTTATTAAGTCAAAGAAAGACTTTAATTTTGCTGTGTATGCTAATGAGTGGTTGAAAAATGGCACACACGGGGAGAAGAAGGGTTTATTATCTGGGCTGGGTTATAACCTATATTTATACAACAAAAAGCTAGATATTACCTTAAAGAAACCATTTGAGATACTTTCAGATAACCACAATGAGATAATTGATGAATCGGTTAGGTTAGAACCTGTAGATGATTCAGATATAGAAACAAAAACAGAGGAATTATCCTCTGAATTTGTTGATGTGTTGCGGGGGCCGGAGTTGCACCGGCGACCTCCTGGTTATGCTTACCATCTACGATTTTCATCGCCCGAGCACATAATGACTTATGTGCTTTGGTTTGTGGTCTGGACTATCCCTTCATCCAAATTAAGGATGTCTGCCATACGAAAAGTTTTATATTTCATAGAAGGAATAATATATCTCTCAATTCTATCAAGTAACTTGTGTGCGTTTTTGGTCCCGCATCTTATAGAGAATAGGCCCTTATTTCTCTTGAGAGAGAAACTAACATCAAACCTTTCTTTAAAGAAGAGAATACAATTATTAGCTTCTTCCTCCGTACAATATAAGGAAAGTATCAATTCAGAGGCATGAATTTTTCCATTCCGTTTTTTCTTGATTAAACTGCCGTCATCCATATACCATATTGCCACTCCTTCATCAGAAAGTCTGCGTAGAAATGGTAAGCTCAACTTTTTTACCCCATTTCTATATAACCATTTTCTAACGACTTTCATATATGGGATTGCAACTTCAAGTCTATATGCCTCATATCCATTGTTATTGAATTTTCCTATATTGATCTTTCTACCGAGAATGTCAGATAATCGTTTTGCTTTAAATTCAAGATAACCTTTTTGATTATCAGAATGGGTTATGCAGATAGCAAAACTATTTCCTCTTTCTCTAATATGCCCATCTCCAATAGCCAA
>CAYIGE010000044.1:0-8184 GCA_964362835.1 Candidatus Woesearchaeota archaeon | reverse complement strand
GTTGTTTGATATATGTGTAAGGAGGCGAGTTTAGTGCTGATTTGTACTAATCACCATTGATTATATTGTAAAGGTTGCTAAAACTAACAAGGCTCCAAAAAATGATTCTAGAACTATGCAACTTTTAGATGTAATTCGTACAATAGGAATAGAAGGCATTGCTAATGAAGATGAAAAAGTATTGAGTCATTTAAGAAATCATCTTCCTGAAGGTCATTTATCTTCTGGAAGAACATATTTGAGTGCCTTGACCGGAGTTTTATTTAATAAGGTTTTAGATAGTGTAGAACGGCTTTCAAAGAAAGAAGGAAATGGAGTTTACGAAAACGCTATTAAATCTGCAGGTGAAGAAGCATGGCAGTTAGTTATAAGGTTAGAATGTAATGACTCCTTGCCTCAAACTAAAGATTTGGAATTTTTACTTGAAAGTGGGGTAAGGCAATCTTGTGTTTTGTCAGCTAAAGGCGAATTTGGAGATTATCCTACCATTGCTAGTCAGACAAGATTAATTTATACGGCAATAGATTCTCCTAGAAAAGTCAGAAAGGTTAGAGATACATCCTTAGAACTTCTTAAACGATCGGCAATGATAACCACTAAAGAAGCTGTACAATGTAATTCTAACCAAAGTGCTGTGCAAGGTTTGAGTGGAATTGCTGGGAAAATAATTATGGGTATAGAACAAATTATAGGTATAGAAAATGCGGAACACTTACATTTAAAACGAGAAGACCAAGATGATAGGCCAGACAATGATTGTGATGAAAGATTCCGATTAAATTAATTTATTTAACTATCCAATCTACTTGGCGTTCTCCAACTGGAACATATCCCCTTTTCAGAAGATAATCTCTTCTTGATTGAATCTTTTTTCCATCTTTAATTGACCATCCAGAAGGTGTAGTTCTTACAAATGCACATCCTAGTTCTTTTGCTATTTCATGAGTTGTTTCATATAATTTCCATCCTAGACCTTTTCCTCTTTCATTTTCATCTAGACCTATGCTAACCAAATAAAAAACATCATTCATCACATTCAAATCGAGATGTGTGCTATTCATAATTTCTCTAGAGCTACTCCATTTTGTTCTGTATCCTACCCATAATCTATCTGATGACCCATCAAAAAACATGGCACCGACTTTATGTTGTTCTTGATATAAAGGAAAATTATTTCTCAAACTATTTCTCGTTATGTTTTCTATTTCTTCTTTTGTAGGTAATTGGATAACCATGCAGTTTAATCAAAACTTCTTTTTTTAAATGTTAGGGAATCTTTAAAAGGCATTTTATCTGATGTTTATTACGGCCTCGTAGCTCAGCCTGGTCAGAGCACCGCGCTCTTACGAAAAAGCTTCGCTTTTTTGTCCTTCAAAAAGACAAGCTTGTTTGAAGTAACGCGGGTGTCGAGGGTTCAAATCCCTTCGGGGCCATTTTCAACTCCGCAGTGAGGAGCTTCGCAGTTGTAAATGAGAAAGCCCGCAACAAGAGAGTTGAAAACTAAAAGAGAGGATGAAATTAGAATCTCTTTTTTGTATAAGAATTATATTTATAAAGACAAGAACTAGGCTCAAATTATGAAGGTCAATAGATTATACCTAGTAGGAGCAGTTCATAGTGATTCAGATGGTAGAAGGAGATTAGAGGGATTGCTTAAACAAATATCTCCAGATGTAATTACAATAGAGCTTCATGAAGAGAGTGATGCGTTAGCATTTCAAAAAGAAGAAATCAGCCCACAAAAAAGGAAGCGATTAATTGAGAAATATTGCGCTAAAGCTGGATTAAAACTAACAAATGGACAGATTAATCTACTAAAAGATATTGAAATTCAGAATGAAATTGTTAAAGGGTATGAATTTCACGTCTCTAGAGAATATCAAAGAGCTAACCAAGAATCAAGAATAGAATATATTGCAGCTAAAAAGGAATTTATTAAGCCAGAAAATGTAGACAAACTTATTGTAGATTCCTTAAGACATCCTCAAACAAGGAAGACCTTTTTGGCAATGCTAGGCCAAGGAAAAGATCGTTACTTCGCGATGTCTAGAAAATCTACAGAAATGTTATATAATGCCGCAAAATTATTTTGGGATGTAGTTCATCTAACTGGAGTTAATCCTATGAGTCATGAGCCCGCTAAGGGAGAGCTATCTTCTGAGGCAGATAATTATTTCAGAGAAATTAATGAAATGGCTGATAAAATAAGGAGAATTTATGACGATGGCTCAAAAAGAGTACTTTCTATAATGGAATTGAATAACGTCTCCGTAATGATATCAAAAGTTTCAGATTTGAAGCCAGTGACTATGACTCTGGCGGATTACAAGGGCGAGAAACCTTAATTTTAATGTAGTCATTATAATATGACGAAAGTATAGAAATATTTAAATAGGCACTTTTTAATTGACTAATATGAGTGAATATGGAACTACTGGAGCTAGTCCTGAAGATACAGGAGCAAGAACTTCTCCAGATGGTTTATCCTTAATTGTAGAGCTAATACCTGGAAGCGCTTCAAATGGAGTACTGATTTCTTATGCACATGGAAAGTATGATCTTGAGGATACTTTCGAGAAAGTTGTTGAGAAGGCGCTTAGAAGCGATAGCGCTACTGAAGATGATAAGGCTATCAGAAATAGAGTACTCAAAGAACTTGGAGGCACTTTAGTTGTCAGAGCTGAGAAAGTAAAAAAAGTTGACTCAATTAGAAATTATTGTACTGAAGAAACTGCTACAGATTCAGGGGCTAAATATTTAATGTTACCAATAAGAGTTGTAAGGTCGCAAGAAGGCGGCGGTTACAATGGTGCTTTTAATTGAAAGTCCGTGCTTGCTTAGAGCCGGATCTATTTATTATCCTGCTACTCTAGACTTAGATTCTTTAACTGAAGCTGGATCTTTAGATGGAGACTTTGTTGAAATTGATGGTGTACGTAGCCCATTATACAAAGGAGAGTCAATACAGGAGCATATTGAATATTTTGCAAGGGTTTATGGAGACAGATTCAGCAAAGGAGTTGAAAGAGAGTTCACTCGCTTTTTGAAAGAATCTGAAGCTAAGAGAGAAAACCTTTCTGCTTCTTCTTTGAGAACTCAAGAAAGGTTAGTAAGTGCTATCCTTCTAGGAGTTATGCCTAGATTTGTTTCTTTTCATAAAAAATCCGCCCTTGCTGACGTGTTAAAAGGTGTCGCTCCCACTCAAGATTCTTTTTTTTCTAAGTTGATAGAACAACTTAATGCTAAAGAAAGAAAAATTTATGAGAGATGCACCCAGAAAGTTAATGGTCTTGAAGCTATTGACCCCGCCTATAAAAAACAACTTCTAAACGAAGTCTCTGGATTATCTGATGTAGATCCGTGGGAATTTCTAGTTTTTGGAGGAAAAGGAAAGAAATTAAATAGATCTATGGAAGACATAGATCGGCAGCAAAGGATTTCAAGACTATTAGGCAAACCTACTAAACCGCATGAACCTTTATTTTTTGTTGATAGAAATGCTGTCTATCATTTAGAAAATGGTGCTGGTGGAAAAATAGGATTTGTAATAGATGGATCGAGATATCAAGTTGGAAGAAAACATAATACGAATTTTACCGATTTACTCGCTCAAGGGGTTGAAAGATTGTTAGTTAATGAAAAGAAAAAAGAATTTGCAAGAGAATTAGCTGATAAGACAACCGAAGATCTTGGAGCAACTAACAAAGAGAGAATGGCATTAGCCCTATTTATGAAAGAAATTGAATCGTTTGAGAAAGAAGATTTTGGGGTTATTGCTGGACAGGAGAGACATACTCTTTACATAAAGGTCCCAGAATACGCTTTAGTAAATAAAAATAAAGAAATATTTTTGTTCCCTTCTGCTCGCATTGCGACTTACTTAAGTCTGACCAAAAGTGGATTTAGTTCTACTGTCCCTAGAATTCTTGAAAAGTATACGCATCCTTTTCTAAGTGGAGATTATGCTGGCCAAAATATTTGCATAGGAGATTACAAGTTTAATTCCAAAGCATACTCCTTAGAACGTGCTGTAGAAAATCTTTCTATAGGAAAACAAATTATTCTAGAGGGTTATAAAGTGGGAAGTAAAACCATGACCCCTTATAGAGATTTACATAGAGATAATGCTGACTTTGAATTAATTGAGGCTAACCATCCTAAATTAAAAAATGGGGAGGTAAAAATAACAAACCAGTAAAATGGCTCTAGATAAAGAAAGCTTAGAAAAACTGCTTAGACCAAGACAGAAAAAACTTGTTGGCATGGTTGATACACCTTTTCCACAAGCCATTAATATCCAAGACTACGTTTTTAGGAAGTCTAGAGCAATATGCTATAATGTTAAAAGAAATTATGGCAGTTCCCGTGAGTGGTATGGTCTTTTGGTTTCTGAAAGAGCAGATCCTTCTACTGTCACAGAGGTTTATTTGGAAGAAAACAGTTCAAATGAATCTGCATATACTAGCATGCTTGGGCACTCAATCGCTGCTGCTGCAGAAAGGGCAGGTAAAGAAGATAGAGTGGTTGTAGGTTGGATACATTCTCACGGAGCATTATCAGTATTTTTCTCCGGTACTGATAGGAGAAATATGGAAGTTGTGCTTAATTCAGTTAGCGCTAATACACGAAAACAGGTAGCATATGAAGAAGTGCTATTTGATAAAACAAGCATCATGGTTAACGGAGAAACTGTAAACAATAATGGAGGTGTTCTTATTGATATTGATTCTCCTCAATTAATAATGCCTACGGCTGCACGTATTTTACAGCCACTATACTTAGGATGGTCTTACAATATAGTTGTTAATGATGCAGGACATCATCATCAGGAAATTAGTTTTCTAGAAGAGAAGGTTTTAACAAAAGAAGAAAAAACTTGGAATTTAGATGCTAAACTTAATTTAATTCATACTGATCGAACTTTAGACCTAGATGGATTGGCTAAAGAAGTTAATGAAAAAATAGGAGGGAAAAGACCCAGGAGATTTGAAGGATTTAAAGCTCTTGAGATAAAAATCCCTATGGAAGCACCAGACTCCACTGCTCTTACAAGAGAAAGTATGGCTGCTGCAGTAAGAACTCTTCTAGATAATCTGGCAGGAGCGGAATCTATTAGACAAAGAGGATCTAAAGAGTGCAGAAGAAGACTTAACCTTATGTTAGAGACAATTACTAGATCATCTGTTGGAAAATACCCTCAATATAATGATGATATTGTATATGGGGCAGCAGAATATGCTTTGAGAGATACAGCTTTTGAGGGAGTAATAAGAGACTTATCAGAAGAAAGCATAAAACCCGATCAAGTGGTTCATCGATTAACTGCTTATTTAGATAAAGTTATGCCTAGAGAGAATGACTAAAAATGGACGAACAGAGATTAGACAGGCAATTAAGAATTGAAGGCTGGAACCAACAAGCACTGGATAGATCTTCTGTTGGGGTTATTGCTGACAATGACATATCTCATTTTTTTAATGCTTCTGCTGCTTCGCTTGGAATTAATAAAATAAGAGGGATTATAGAAAGAAACAGAACAGGAATAGACACCTCTTTAATTGCAAGATGTATAAACCCTGGTCTTGATTTACAAACACTTCCTTCACTTTGTGTAAACAAGGCTCAATATCATTATTTAGACAATCCTTCCATTCTTGTTGATTTAAATGGATTTGCTATGAGCAAGAAAATGTCATTGGAATGGCTATTTGATAATTCAGCAAAAGGATTACTGGTTTTAGTAAGAAATGGAAACTTTAGAATGTATGGATATGAGAAGGGCAGAGAAAATGATATTATACGCGAAGTACTACCTCAAAATCAATTACCTCAACCTTATCAGGTTGATCCAATTTTATCAGTTATAGGATCAGGACTCATTCTTGAAGAAGTGAAGAACCGGACTATGGATATTCCATTCTCTTCTGAGGTTATTGAGTATTCTTCGTGTACTACCGCTTTGAAAAAAGAATATGGTAATAAAAGAATTTTAATGATTGGTGCAGGAGCACTTGGAAATTTCGTAGGTTTAAGTCTTGCGTTGCTTGGTGTGGACTCGGTGGAGGTAATTGATCCAGATACAATTGAACAAGCCAACCTCAACAGACAAATACTTTTCTATGATGCAGTCGGAAAAAACAAAGCCGAAGTACTTGCTCAAAGAATGACTCCTCATGTAAGATCTACAAAAGGGCGAGTTGCGGAATTTTCCAAAGATAGTTCAGTAAAAGGATACGACGTAGTTTTTGATTGTGTGGATAATTTTGAAGTTAGAGAGATTATTAGTGATGTTTGTGAGAGAGAAGGAGTTCCTCTTATTAGCGGAGGAACAAGCTATAGGGCAGGACAAGTTGCTTGTTTTTTCCCTGGCCTAACTAAAACTATAAAAGATGCTTTGGGACTTAAAGATTTAATAACTGCAAAGAAAAAAGAAAGAGAAGAACGTAATGCAGGATGCATTTACCAACCAGATCCTTCAGTTATTATGTCTAATCAAGTTGTCGGAGGAATCATGGTTGATCAATTTAGGAGAATGTTTTCTAATAACGTACAGCATAAAGAAATCAATGCTTTAGTTCGTTATGACTCAAATGATCCAAAGAGGATTGGGAGAATAATTTATGAATAAAGACATTCTCCAATTAATTTTAACAAGCAGAAAAAAGCAAATCGGCCACTTAGAACCTTCATTATTTGGTAGAATTAGCAAGTTTACACACGAGGATTCTGATTTTGCTCAAAACTTAGATAAAATAGAAAAAATGTCTCTTGATGAATTAGTTCAGGAGAGAGTTGGTAGAACAAGAGAAGTAAAAGTAGAAAGATTAGATGAGAGAAAAAACTCTCCTTTTTTTATCCCTTCCCTAAGAGATTTTGGATTAGCTAGGCGTATTTATGAAAGAGTAATGGACTTACCTTATATTGGGTTATGTGTTGATGCTGATGATGTATATGCTTCCTTAATACTTATAAAGATTCCCCAAGAACATGCAGAAGTTAACGGCTTTAAAGATAAATGCAAAATCAGCTCTATAGTAGACTATGCTTTATTAAGATTAAAGCTAGGTAGAGAAAAAGACTTGATGCAAACTCAAAAACAAGAGAGAGATCGGTTTAAGGGAAGGATGACAGAAGAGATTAATGGAGATATAATTGAAAGATTGACTCTAAAATATGGCACCATTGCTGGAGAATTAGAAGAATCCGCTACAGAGAATATAGAACAAAGAGTAATGAATCATTTTGATAACCATGCTTGCGTAATAAGATCTTATTACGAGCCTCTTGCTATTGAAGAATCTAGAACTCTTTCTGAAGAACGTGCTTCTCTTGCTGCTGTTCGCCGCAATAACTTTGAAGTAGGGGATAATGTAGAATTAGGAGTTAACCGCAGTGGGAACAAAAATTATGTTTCCGGTCAAATTAATAAAATTAGATCTTATTTCTGGGGCTCAGTTAATCGAATACATGTGACTACAAAAGAGGGGGTCGTAAAAGTTTTTGCAAATAAAGTTAAAAAAAAGATTACTCCAATTGTTAGCGATTTAATTGATCAGAATCTATATGGACACAGGCAGGATTATGATGATATAGACCTAGTTCTACCTAAGACTGTGCGAGAGATTTACTTAAGAAGGCTTGCTGCTAATGGGTTCAATACTAATTTTGTAAGAGAAGTTATTTCTGGAAATTATCAAGAACAAATACGGGCAGTTATTAGAGAAGCGACGGAAGGCTATAAAGAAAAGGTTCAAGATTATAGTGCTAAGGTTTCTAACACAACTAGGCGTGTAAAAAGGATAGAATTATACTTAAAAACTTTTGAAAGGGAATTGTCTAAAAAAAGATAATTGCCAATTTCTTAACTATCTCTGATAGCAAATCGGAAGATTCACCAATGTTTAACATTGTTGTCTGTTGTGTTTACTGAATTGCAAAAAACACAACATTTAAAAACCACTTTTTGCAATTCTCTTTGTATTAAATTCATATCAGATATATGGGTTTTTCCGACTACCATGCACGCTCTTCAACCAAAACACTCCAAGCTCAAATCCGACGAGGTTAAACAAATTCTAGAAAAGTATAATATTTCAGTTTCACAATTACCAAAAATCAAAGTAACTGATCCTGCATTACCACAAGATTGTCAGATTGGAGACGTTATTGAAATTGAGAGAAAGT
>CAYIGE010000043.1:0-8275 GCA_964362835.1 Candidatus Woesearchaeota archaeon | reverse complement strand
GAAAATAAATGCCCTAAATCTTTAAGCATAGTATCGCTAAATGTAGTTATCTTTATTACATCTTGTACTGTTCCTTCCGCGTCTGCAAAACCTCTTAAAAATGCACACTGAATTTCTTTAGATGAAGTTATTATTTTAATTGGAATAGTTATTTGCTTAGATTTTAGGAAGAATTCTGAAAAGTTTTTCTCTAAAAATCTTATTATCTTGATGTTGTTTATTTCTAGAATATATGCATTCTTTGTTTTGTCGGGATGATGTCTAATTATTCCATCATGCCTAAATATCTCTTTAACAAGATTTTTATGGTGTTCTAATATCTGAACTGAATTATCTGTTAATCTTAATGAAAACTCTGAAGACTTATGCCCGTCGCCCATGTAATAACCAATAAATTCAGCCAATTGAGGAGTTAATTCTTTGGGAAGAATCACCGAATCCTTTCTTCTTGTATCATAAAGAACGTTAGTATCTAAAATAATTGATTGTGACTGAATTGAAGGTTTGTGCAATATATTAGAAGGTAAAAGCATTCCTTGTTTTAATTCTGATGCTTGCATTTCTTTTATTTTAAGGTTCTCGCATGTAAAGAAACGGTGATTTGGCGAGCTTTCCACAAATGAATAAGGAGTTTTTATAGTTAATACTTTTTTATGACCTGTTGTTTGAGTCTTTTCGGTAACTTTTGATGAAATGTATTTTCCAGATTTCCAGTCTAAAGAAATTACATTTTCGCCTACTTTAATTTCATCAATTTTTTTGTAACCTTTTTCCGTGAGAATTAGTGAATGGGGGGGTAAGCAATGGTCTAAATGAGCGTGAGAAAGAACTATTGCGTCTATGCTTGATAAATCTCCAATTTCTGAAACACTTAAGTAAGGGAATTTTTCAGGTCCTTCTAAAATACCAGGGTTTATTCCACAGTCAAAAATTATTTTTGAATTTGGAGTCTGTAAAAGTAAACATGAACGACCTACCTGTCTACCGCTACCTAGGTAAGTTAGACGCACCCATAAATCCATTTTTTCAGGATTCCAATTTTTATAGACTTTCTCTCCTATTTCATTCAAGAACTTTTTCCTGTAATTGTTATTTGCATAAAGAACTGCTCTTATTTTTTCAGTTATTTTTGAGTGGATTGCTGGGCTTCTCTGTGTTTGAGCAGTCCACATGGTAGAATCTCGTATATCTTTTATTATTGAGCCCTGTTTGCCGATTACTATTCCCGGTCTCTTTGCCTCAATAATTACTATACTGCGTTGAAAATCAAATATTATACTTTCTATTTCGGCTTCTGCAGGAACTAACTCGCGAATTGTTTTTTCAGTTACATCTTCTGGTGCGAGAAGACTATTATCTGCACGAAGTTCTATTCTTTTTTTGACTTTTCTTACTATTTCTCTTACTTTTTCATCACTATTTTTGAAGAACTCTTTATTTGATATGTACAAGACTATGTTTGCTCCTTCAAAGATTGCTTCGCTAACTACTCCACTAGGTAGTTCGCTTTTTATTGCTTTCAATATTTCGCTCATTATAGAATATTACTTAGATGTTTCAAAAGAAGAGATTGCTTCCTTGTCTACGACTTGCTTAATCTCTCCTTTCTTCACTGTGTAAATATCAATTCCTGCACCTACGGAAGGCTCGCGAGCCATTGCCGCTTTAATGCATTTTGTTGCGAGAGCTACTCCTTCGTCTATGCTCATATTTTTCTTATATTCTGTGTCTAATATAGGGTGTGCCTGCATTATTCCGCTTCCTGTTGCGACGCATGTTTCATATTGCTGGATGTATCCGTCTGGTGAGATATCGTATAAGTATAATCCTTTTTCATCATATCCTGAAAGTATGAAATGAGTTATGCTTGGAATCATTGACGGCGTACGGATATTTCCGTAAACCATATTTGCTAAAAAACTTGCAGCTTCAGGGACAGTTATTTTTTCACGTGTGCGTAATTCTTTCAATTTGAATTCTGCCCTTAATATTTCAAGAACTTTTCTTGTGTCTGAAGCAGTGCCTGCAGTCGTGGCAATCATCCGGTCCGTAACTTCAAGAATTTTTTTTGCAGTTCCTGCAAGATAAGATACTCCCCCGCCCTGTCCACCGTATGACTGGCGTCTATCTGCCGCTACGATAATGCCGTCTTTACAGACGATGCCTATAGTTAATGTTCCTGTCTTTAGAACGTGTTTTGCAATATCTTCATCCATTAAAAGAAAATCCCTCTATTACTTGACTTTATCTAGAGTATTTAAATTTTTTGGTAAAAATTTAAGGGATTTCATTCTCTTGAGTAACTGTTGAGATTCCATTAATCTTTCTAAAACGTATAACGTGGTCTACGAAACCTTCTATTTTTGTTTCGTGGCTAACTATTAACATCTGTTTAATGTGCATTTCTTGTAACATATCGCGCATTTTATCTAATTGAGCTTCTGAAAAACCTTCTGTTGGCTCATCTAGAATTATGACGTCTTGTGTTTTTATTTTACTCAATATAGAATTTATGAGCTGATTTAACGCAAGCCTGTATGCAAGGGCTACAGCGGTTCTCTCGCCTCCTGAAAGAAAGGCATAGTCCAGTTCAAATTCGTTATGTACTATTACGGGAGAGAAATTTTCATCAAGATAAACTTCAAATGAGTCTGTTGTAAGCATTGAGAACCATTTATTAAAAATCTTAGTAAATTCTTTTCTTAATGCAATTAAAATGTTTTTCTCTGTGAATTTTATTAAATTTGAGAAATTATTTGACAGCCAATTCTCTATATTTAACATATCAATAAGTTTCTTTCTAGACTGCTCTCCGAGATAAATTTCTTTTTCCAATTTAGTTATTTCTCTATTTATGAGCTCTATTTCTTTTCTAATCTCTGCTAGTTCAATTTCCATTTTCTGCTCGTTTTCAAGCAATTTTGACAACTCCTCTTTCTTAACTTTTAATAAGTTTTCAAATTTAGTGTATTCTAAAGAGGATTTTTTAAGAGAATCCATGTGCTCATTGATTAGAATTGTATCTTTTTCTAAAGACTCTTTTAGTTTTAGTAACTCTCCTTTTTTCTTAAGGTATTTGTCTATATTTTCCTGTTTTACGTTTTGTATTTCAATAGTTATACGCTCATGTTCGGTTATTTTGAGATTTTCTTTTTGTTTTTTTAGCTCTATTTCAATACGCCCTATTTCTGAAGTGAGAGTTAATTTGTTTTTTTCTATGTCTTTTATGCTTACTTCTGTAGCGTTCATTATGTTATGTTTGTGGAATTCAGGCACATCTTGAAGACACGTTGGACAAAAACCCATTTGGAAAACTCGGTTTTTCTTGCTAATTTCTTGTTGTTTTAATATGTCTAATGAATTATTTTCAGAACTTAAAGTGATGTACTCTTTATCTAATAATTCTATTGTTTTCTTTATTTTGGATATTTGCTCTAAAATTGTGCTTATTTTTGCGTATTCTGGATGCACTTTTTTATCTCCAATAATCTCATTTATTTCTTTTAAGTCTTTTATAATTCTGGATATTTGTTCTTGTTTATTACCAGACATTATCATGGATTTTTCTATTTCTTTTTTGAAAGTCTCTTTCTCTGTGACTAATTGAACTAAAGAATCTATCTCTTTTTGCCTAGATTCATGAGTTGTTTTTGATTGTTTTATTTCTTCTTCCTTGATAATTGTTTTTGATTCTAGAATTTTGATAAATTTAATGTTAGAATCTAAATCATTCTTTTTTGAATCAATAAGAGCAGACTCTATCTGAAGAGCACGCGACTCCTCTCTAATCCAGGTTATTATTCTTTGCGAGTTATCTTGAATGCGTTTGTATTTATCTATCCCAAAAACGTGGCGTAGAACATCAAGGCGAACTTCCGTGTCTTCAAGAATTATTTGTTTCATTTCTTCTTGAGGAGTATAAACTGTGTATCTGTAGACTAAATTATTTTTTCTTACAAAATCTATTGGATAGTTTAATAGTTCAAGAATCTTTAATTTTACTTCAGTTACTGATGATTCAAAGCGAGAGTCATTTATAGTGATTGCTGCGAAATCTTGATTTATTGAATTTGCATTTCTTTTAAGCCCGCGGTCAATTACTACTTTTGTCCCATCTATATCTATTTGTAGAGAAACTTCTCCAAACTCCTCTCCTTTAGCCAGAAGAGATGCTCCTCTCTGACCTGGTTGAAGACCAAATAAGGCGTATTCTATTGCTAATAGGACGGATGTTTTTCCTGAACCTACATCTCCGGCTAACAGAACTGCTCCGTCAGGAAATTTTATCTCTGCTTCTTTGTAGCTTCTTATGTTTTTTAATCGTATACTTTTGAAAATCATGGGAATAATATCTTTCTTGAATCTGAAAATAATCTGTCTTCAAATGTGCGGGCTATTTCATCTTCTTTTTTTTCAAGATTGAGAGTTGATAAAAGTAGAGGAATGTGTCTGTTTAATTCGTGCGGATTTTTAATGCAAAAGCTATCTACTATTTCTTTTTCAAAATCCTCTGTTTGAGGAGTTATATCTATTTCCACTATTGGGAAGAATAATTTAGTTGTGTTTTTCAAAAAGCTGTATACTCCCTGGTTTCGGCAGAATTCTTCTATTTTATTGAAATTGATATCTACTATTTTTCCTCTTTCAAGAACGCCTTTTAACTTTAAGATTAGAATTTTATCTTTTAGAGGTTGATTTTTTAGTTGCTCTAAAATTGTTTCTGTTCCAGTTAATGAGTCTGTTATTTCTAAATCTAGAACTAAAACATCTTTTAACTTTATTTCATGACGATTAATATTTTTATTAGTGTCTACTATATAAAAACAACCATATTTTAAGTCTTCTAATTCTGAAGCGTTATTCGGGTATATTGGACCCCCATATACCGCATTATCTTTTTCATATTTTAAGTGTAAATGTCCAAGAGCAATATAATCTACTTGAGGCAGGAGTTTTCTATCTACTGATGGAATATCTAATGTTGGAAGAGCATCTTTTAATGTAGTGTGTAACATTAGAATTCTAAATAATCCCGGGGCTCCGTTTAATTTTATTTTGGGAATGTCGTAGACTTCCAGACCTGTTTTTTTGCCAGGATAACCGTAAATAGCTACATTTTTGTATATTGTTGGCTCTAATACTATTGAGTCTCCCCTTTCTTGGTATTTGTAGACATTTGTTGCAAAGCCGGACTTTTCAAGAACGTCAAGGAAGCTCTTTCCTGAAATAGAATAATCATGACTTCCTGCTATGAGAAATACGGGGATATTTGCTTCTTTTAATTTTCTGAACTCGTTGAACGTGTCTTTTATTATCTCTATTGGCGGGTACGCTGAATCAAACAAATCTCCTGCTATGAGAATAAAATCTATCTTTTCTTTTTTTGACAGCTCCAAAGCATACTTGAAGCTTTCAAAGTTTAATTGTTGTAATTCTGGATAACGCCAGCTTCCTAGATGGCAATCGGCTAAATGCGCAAACTTCATAGTAATTTGCTGATATGCGTAGTTTTTAGAGATTGTTGTGGTATTGAATTAACACTCAATAGGGTTGAATAGGTCCTATAAATTCTTTCATTCTTGGGCTAGGGCCATGGATATAGTATATTTGCAAGTGTAGAATTGCTTTAAACGCTTCTCGCTGGTCAGGCAAGGGGCTATCTAAAGAAGCGAGGTAACCTCTTGCATCAGTTGCAGTAGAATTGCTTGCGCATATGTATCCTTCACCTAGAAGCCTTATTGTAAATCTTTCATCAAAATGTTCTTGGCAATGATAATTAGCTCTCAAAGCATCTTCCAATTTTGAATGAGGAAAAGCTTTGACTCCTCTTATTTCAATTTCTGGTGCTTCACCATCTCGCTCCATGCTAATGCTCAAATGGTTGGGTTTATATTAATTATCGTAGTCTTTTTATTTCTAGGACTTCTAGTTTTTCAAAGAAGAGCTTTTTACTTGCTATTACTTTTGATTTTAGTTTTAGCTTTTTTAATAATAGATTAATTTTATTCATTGGAGTTAGTGATGAAACTAGCAATAATATAATTCCATCTTTTTCTAAATGTGTGTTTGATTGTTTTAAAAATTTGATAATGAACTCGTCCCCTCGTTTGCCTCCTGTTGTTGCTAGACTGCTTTCTTTATCTTCTCTGTCGTCTTTTGGAAGGTAGGGGGGATTACAGATTATTAAATCAAATTTGCCTTTTACTTTTTGAAATAGGTTTGATTTTAATGCTTTGATACTTTTTGATTTTACAAGATTTATTGCTTCTTCATTTATGTCTACCGCTAGAATGGATTTGGCCAAGGGTTTCGCTTTTTGAGCTAAAATACCTGAACCAGTGCACATATCCAGAACTTTCTTGTTTTTTGAATACTTTGCAACTACACTCTCTAAAAGGAAGGAATCTTCTTTGGGTTCGTAAATTAAACTCATACTATGATTGTTAACCTATCAGGTCTAATATATTGTTTTTGAATATAACCACTGAAATTAATGAGCCTATTAAGATTAATAATACGGCAATCATAATTATTAGTTTTCCCGTTCCTTGAGGATTATGTTTCGTTGAAGGTAATGGTTTTATTATAAATTGAGATGATGGTGGACTTGGAACTTGTGAATGTGATTGATAAGTAGGCTGATTTTGAGTTCCTTGTATGACTGGTTGATTTTGATTAATTGAGCTTGGAGTTATATTTGAGTTTGGATTTCCTTGAATTGAAGATTGACTTTGAGGTATTATGCTTGCTACGTAAGAAAGAGCTTGTTTTACGTCTGCAGGAGCATATCCTGAATTAATTAATGATTGAGCAACACGCATAGGATTGCCTCCGTGCTCAATTGCATTCTTCAACATACCGACAATATCTTCTCTCATGCTAGTGTTACAGACTGACCGTTAGAAAGTAAATGAACATTATAACCCTTTTTGTACCCCATTTCTTCTGCAACATGCATTCCGGGGATGGTTTTTGCATGATCTCCGTGCGACGGAATCACGTTTTCGGGGTTTGTTAATTTTATTAATTCCATTAGGTCTTCTTTTGAGCCATGTCCTGAAACGTGAAGGTTATCAAATATTACTGGATTAAATTTCTTTAATCTGTTTTGCAAGTCACTTCTGCTTGCAATAGTTTCAGGGGCAGGTATTGTTTTTGATGAGAAAATTATATGGTCGCCTGATTTTATTTTGAAAGGCAATTGATCTCGAGCCATACGGTCAAGAATTGAACCTTTCTCTCCTTGATGGCCTGTGCAGACTATGAGATATTTGCTTCTGTCTTCATTTGCCTGTTTTAAGAATTTTTCAACTTGTCTCTTGTATGTTGCTAGAATAATTTGTTTCTTAAATGGAACTTGTCCTATGACTTCTCCTGCTAAAACATACTTTGCTAGACTTCGGCCTACAAATACAATTTTACGGTCTAGTTTCTGTCCGAAGTCTACTATTGACTTTAAACGAGCTATGTGAGATGCAAATGTTGTTACAATTAAACCGGATTTGCTGTCTTCTGTGTTTATCAATGTGTCTCTAACCATTTCACGAGCAACTTGTTCAGATGGAGTTTTTTTCTCTGAATGAGCATAAAGGCAGTTTACAATTAATGCCTTTACTCCTATTTTGGACAATTCTTTCAAACGTTTATAGTTTGGTTTATCTCCTATGACTGGAGTGTTGTCTAGTTTGTAATCATTAGCATATAAGACGATTCCTTCTGGAGTATGAACTGCTACCAAAGCACATTGAAGAGTTGAATGAGTCATGTTAACGAATTCAACTTTATATTTTTCTTTGCCGTTTACTGTAGTTATGCCGTTTGATTTTACCGTATGTGTTTTGTTGTGTAAAGGCAATCCTCTTTCAGGGAGTAAACTTTTTAGAACTTCCATGGTGTAAGGCGTTCCATATACTCCAGCGTTATATCTATGAGCTAAATATTGAACTGCTCCTACGTGGTCTAAATGTGCGTGAGATACTAAAATAGATTTTACTTTATGACGCAGTTTATTTTCGTCCATGTAATGGTCGTTTGGTAGTGCTCCTATTGCTCTCATGCCTTGTTCTGTTGGAATTTTCTCTTTTTCGCTTACTCCAACGAGTGCGGGAATAAATAATCCTGCATCGCACAAAGTCACGTCTTCTTTTGATTCTACAGCAGTCATGTTCTTTCCGACCTCGCTGTAACCCCCTATTGCATGAATCTTCATATGTTGATGTTGTTAAGTAAGTTTATAATAGTTTGCGATAAAAATCAAAGATATCCTCTTTCTCGT
>CAYIGE010000042.1:4343-8346 GCA_964362835.1 Candidatus Woesearchaeota archaeon | reverse complement strand
TTTTGGATAAAGCTCTTAATGAAACCTACAGAAAAAGCGGTATTACAAAAAACCCTGATACTTGGAAGAATCAGCCACCAATACTCGGAAATTTAATGCAGGTTCTTAAGGAAATGGAGAAAAAAGCCTCAAAACTCGAACAGGCAACGATTAATAGCCTTTCAAGTAGACTTGAAATGTATGTTGGAGGCGTTTTCAGCTTTTTTAATAGAAAAACCAATCTTAACTTTAACAACCGCCTTGTATGCTTTGATATAGGCAATTTACCTGCTCAAGTTAAGCCTTCAGTAATGTTCTTAGTTTTAGATTATATCTATATGAAAATGAAATCTGATTTAGAAAGAAAGATTTTGCTTATTGATGAGGCTTGGACGCTTCTTTCAAGAGCAGAAGAAGCAGGATATATCTTTCAGATTGTAAAAACATGTAGAAAGTTCAACATGGGACTTTTGCTTATCAATCAGGAAGTTGAAGGACTTCTAGACTCAAAAGCTGGTAAATCTGTACTTGCTAATTCTGCATATACAGTTTTAATGAGGCAGAAAGCTTCTGTAATTGATAATATCCAAAAGACATTTCATTTAAGCGATCAAGAAAGAAACCATCTTTTAACTGCAAATATAGGTGAAGGGCTTCTTATGATGGAAGACGATCATTCCATAATAAAAGTAATTGCTTCACCAGAAGAACATAAACTCATAACTACTAATCCAGACGAACTGAACTCTTTGAAAAAAGGAAAAAAGAAAGATAAAGATAAAGAACAAAAAGAAGTAAACTTAACAGTAGACCCAAATGGAAGATATTTTAGAAGAAATAAACTCAGTAAAGATGAAGTAAAGAATCTCTTAGATGAGGGATATCAGATTAAGAAGTATAAATGTTTGTTAACTAATAAAATTGAAGAATTTGTTTTACAGCCAAGACATAATGAAAGTTTAACACATCTTTTTGTTACTTACAACATTTCTGAATTTCTCAATGAGAATGGTATTGAAAATGAACTATATTCAACTAAGAAACCAGATATTGTTTTCAAAATAAATAATAAAAATCACGCAATTGAAGTAGAGACTGGAACTGTCTTTTCAAAGATAAAAAATCTTAAAGAAAAAATAAAAACTCTAAACGAAGAGTATGATGAATGGTTTTTTGCTGTAACCAACAAGAATAAGATAAAAAATTACAAGAATTATGCTGATGCAGTATGGACAAGATTTCTAAAAGGCAGGCTAATTAAACTGATAAATCGGTCAAGAAATCAGGCAAACACAGCACCCCCACTTTAAGGTAACTAACTATACAAACTCGTCGACAATTATTATAACATCTCAGAAATGTTCCCTCGGCATAATATGTATATATGGGGATGGTGGCCACGGGTAGTTTTAGGACTAATTATCCGTCAGAACTAGAGCTACCAGGATTTCCAAGTTCTCCTGTATTAGTTTGAATTGGACTTTGAGGTTGCTCAAAAGTGGGAACAGTAATAATTGGTAAAAGAGGTAAAGGTCCTCCATAATAACAAGATGGTTTAGGAACAACTCCAGGATATGCTCTCACAAAATAACCTCTATTCTTCCAACCGTACCAAGCACCTGCTTTTGGTTCAACATCTTGATTAGCTATCTGAATTGGTCTAGGAATATCGCACCATCCATCCGCAGGATTTGTATCTGCACAAGTAGGGCTGTAATCGCTCCACCAGTTATGTGTAAACAGGTGAGAATTAGAATCATATGCTTGAAGAGCGTTATTGTCAAAATCATTTAAAGAAACATTTAATGTAAAATTCTGATTGTTGAATAAATAAAGCCCATAAAAAATATTAGATCCTATATAATTACTTAACAAGTCATACATTGAAGGATAAGCATTAATGTTAACAAAATCCCTTATTAAAATGCCCCTGTAATTATTTTCAATAATATTTTGTCCTTTTATTCCCAAATATTGTAAAGCATTAACTCCAGTTAGAGCTAACCCATCATAAGAGTTATTACCACTTAATAAAATATCATTACAATCAAAATGTCCACTGAAACCACTATAATGAATGGAACTATTTCCTTCAGAATATACTCCTTCTCTAGAATTAGAAATTATTTTGTTTTGTAATAAATCAATACCTACAGAATAACTATTCAATGCCTTATCTGGTAAAAATGAAACTCCGTGTCTCCCATTTTCTGAAATGTAATTAAAATAAGCAATTAGAATTGGGTAATTTGAACTGGATACATAATAACTGAAAGGACCATAATTGTAAGAATTTAGGGGTACCTCAAGTGAAACCCCATCAATATAATTTTTATATATATCATTTGACAGAACCCAACCAGAGAATGTTCTTTGCTCTCCCCCATACGATGGCCAAGAAGAATAAAACCTTCTAAGAGAAACGTTTGAGATTACAGCCAAACCAGAACCATTTAATTGTAACCCATTATGAGAAATTTTATTCTTTAAAATCATAAAAGTTATCAAATTAGGCCATGCCCCATCAGAAGTGAATCCCGTATTCTGAATTCCATTTTTATAATTTTTATTAATTGAATTATTAGATATTAGAATTGAATTGCTTAGTACTCTACGAACGGTAGGGAAAGGGGTAGATATTAAAGTATAATCTAAATAGTCATAGGCATCTATGTTAATTCCATTTTGATGGTTTTCTGAAATATTATTAGAATCTAAATAAATTCCTCTTGGAAATATTGTTGAACTAGCAGTTACATTTCCCAAGTGATTTGCTCTAAAAACAACACCATCTAGATTATTGCTAACAATCTCGCTATAATTCAAATGAAAGTTAACAACATTGTGCCCAACAAATACTCCATCTCCATTATTTGAATTTGATTTAATCTTCAGTAGTTTAATTTCAGCAGTATAACTGCTTGCATTACCTACAAATACTCCGCTTCCAGTGAAATTAGTAAACTCACATCCTTCAACACTAGCGTTCCTAAATCCTGAAATTGTCAATCCATTTTTTCCAACCCAGTTAATCCCCCTAAAATTAGTTTGGAAACTACATTTTAATGCAATGTTATCTGCACCAACGCCAATCCCATAATTATATGTACCAGGGCATATTGTTCCTGACTGCGTAATCATTTGAGGATAAGCAGGAGGAGTAATACACTGAGAATAAACCCTTGGGGCAAGTAGAGTTTCTTGACCATCAAAATAAGAGATTACAAGAGTAACAATTGAGAGTAAAAGAATGGATATCAAAAAGAATTTGTATCCCTTGCCTCTCTTCATAACTGGCCTAGCTATCAGCTATATTTATACTTTCTTAACTCCTAAAAAACCAATGAAGATAACTCGATTTATGTTTTCAGTTAAGTTTTCGCGTAAAATAACTGTTTTGCCCACGCATGGCTAAATAATGCGGAAGTCGTTATATACCCAGGAGAAACAACCCACAAATAGGCTCACGGTTATCCTTTAGAGGGCAAGTTTTATTTTAAGATATGATTGTATGAAGATTGTATAGATAAACCAATGACTAATTATTTTGTCTGCCTACAAGCTTGGCTATTGGACTAGGAGCTACTACCAGAAACTTCTTTTTCTAGCATGTAATTTTCTATGTGTGCTTTTCTTTATTACTTGAATGTTAGATGGGCGATTATCAGTTTTATGCCCATTTCTATGGTGGACTTCATAACCCTTCAATATAGGGCCACCAACTTTCTTTTCTGCCACCCTTTTGTGTACAGAGCGAGTTACCCCCTCACTATCTGCAAATACTTTGTAACCGCTCTTATTTTTGCGAAACCAAGCCATGCTTTTGACTAGGCTTTCTGTTATATAATTCTTTGTAAAGTGTTGCCTTTTTTTGAAATATCTATGGCTTATCGAGATTATCTTAAAAATTTTTTAAGCTCTTTCTTAAAATCATCAATATTCTCGTACTCAAACGCTTCGTCTGCTATTCCTTTGAGCAAAAATCCTCTGCAATCTTTTTTTGATGCAACAATTAGATCGGAAG
>CAYIGE010000042.1:0-4333 GCA_964362835.1 Candidatus Woesearchaeota archaeon | reverse complement strand
ATCCACTTTCTATCAGTAATCCTTCACCTTTATCCGCTACTTCAAGTATTGAAAGAATAACATCAGATTTTTTCATTTCTTTGCATGCTCTATTCATAATCTCCTTTGGTTCCATATTCCCAGGCTTCCAATTCTGCACATCTCTAACAAAAATAAATGTTTCATGACCTAAATTCTCGATTATCTCTGATACTTTCTCAAGTTTTGGTTTGAGAACTTCTAAGTCTATTCCGCTTAATTTATATGCTAGATATATTCTCATGCTTTCCTCCTTTTAGCACACTAAATCTATGATAAGCTTCTCTTATATATTCATCTAGAACTTCTTGTGACATTCCATTAAGAGATTGAACGTTCATGACATGATATTTTACATAAGGCTTTTCTATTGTTGACTGAGCATACTTATCTAAATCAACGTTTCCAGCTTTTTTCATGTCTTCATATAATCTAGTTCCTGGAAATGCTCTTACTACCATGAATCGTGCTTCTGTTGGCTCAAGTTCCATTGCAAAATCAAGTGTTCTCTCAATTTCTTCAGCGGTTTCAGCTGGATATCCAATAGTAAAGAATGCCTTTGTTTCCATACCTAAATCCCTACAAACATCAAACAACCTCTTTGTTCTAGCAGTATCCTGACTTTTTCCTATGTACTTCAGTATTTTAGGTGTTGCAGATTCAACACCTACTGCTATTCTGTAACAACCAGATTCTTTCATTCGTTTTAACAGATCTTCATCAAGATTCTCAATCCTGCATAATGCTCTCCATGTAGAATGGGCATAGCTTCTAGCCATTGCCTCTGTAAACTCCACAACTCTTTCTTTAGTGAAATTAAACAAATCATCTGTAAAGTGGATACTACTTACTCCAGAATTTGCTAACTCTTCTATTTCTCCAACTACATTATCAATTGATCTTGAACGCATCCGTTTTCCATTTACTGTTGGAACTGAACAATATGCACAACTAAATTGACAGCCTCGTGCTGAATTAGTTGATGCCTCTTTTCTACCATCTCCTAAAACATAAGGGTCGTTAACAAAAAATCTGCGGTCAATATAGGGTAAGGTATCTAAGTTTTCAACAACTCCTGAGGTTACAACTCCAGACGGACGTTCTCGCAGAATGTCTAAGAAAACACTTTCTGCTTCACCTCTTACAACTGTAAATTCGCCTTGTAAGGTATCTCCTTTAAGAGTTGCATGAGGACCTCCAACAATTTTATAGCTTGCTTGAGACTTTGTTAAAATATCCAAAGCCAACTGATGATTTGTTGAGAAAGCGTTAATCCCAACAATAGATGGCTCTAGTTTAGATACTCTTCCAACTATCTCGCCAGGACTAAGCTTTTCTGCTTCAGCATCAATTATTTCAACGTCATATCCTGCTTGTGAAGCAATTGTTGCTAAATAACCAAGACCAATAGGTGCAGTTGTAAAGTAATCTGGCTTATTGTCTCCAGGATATTCTTGAATTGGGCTATTAATCAGTACTAGGCCTTTCATTTGTTTCAATGCCTCCTAAATTTAGTATAAGGTGTTCAGCCGTCCTTCTAGGCTTCTTTTCTAAGCTTACAATGCCCATATTTCTGAGTTGAGTAATATAAGTCGAGACAGTGCTTAGTTTCAATTCTGATTTCTTTGAAATCTCAAGAATAGAGTTTTTACCATCGCAAAGCTTAAGGATTGTAAGCTTAATCTTATTGAGTGGTTTGATAAGCTTCTCAAACTCTTGTGATGTATCAATAAATTTACTCTTTTTCTCATCAGAAACACTAATTTTAGAAATTATCTTCTTGAGAGTATCAAAGTAAAGGTAAAAATTCTGCGAGATAATATCTATAAATTCTGGTTGTTCCAATTTAAGTATAATCTTTTCAGCATTATTTTGTGTAAGTTTATCATTTCCAACCTCCAAAGTATCAAGAATAGAGAAAAGAACCTCGAATAATTCAGATATTTCTTTTTCAGAAGGTTTCTTGTTTTTATAATGAGATTCTACTATTCTTTGAATAGTATCTTTAGACATCTCAGATGAGGGAATTATTCTATCTCTTTGATGGATGATTACTGGAACGCCAGTAACATAAATATTAGTTGGTGGGCTGTATCTTGATTGAATTTTTAGTAAGTGATCTATGTCTTCCCTAAAAATCTTAAATCTTTCAGAGGTAAGGTAATGTGTTGGTTGCCCATTACAAGATTCTGGAAATAATTCTGTCAGGAATGTTGCTGCAATGTAGTCTAAGATAATATAATTAATTCTTGATAAACTAATATCTCCAAATGGTATATACTTTATTGTAAATCCTTTTCTAATTTTTTCAAGATCAATAGTTGCCAAAACACTCTGATAAAGTTTTGAAACCTCTTGGTTTCTTAAAGCTCTTGACCATACTTCTGAGAGATATATTATTTTATAGTTTAGATTAAGATGTTTCATCAAAGCTTCAAGCATTTGCACATTGGTTTTCAATTTCTCTTTCTTTGACTTTTCGGTTGAAGAATTAAGTATAGGGCTTTCATATACAAATAAGTCCCAGACACAAAGATATACTTTTTGTGGCTTCTGCTTCTTCAAATAAAAGATATGGTTAAAATTAGTGTAAGCATTTGTTGTTGGACTGATGTTTGTATAAATTATCTTCATATTAACGTCTCCACAACTTCTGCAAGTGATTTTGCAAGAAATGCTTGCATTCCGACTCTTCTTGCCCCTTCAACCTCAGTTATATCATGTGATGCGAAGACACTTGTATTGGGCGTAGTTCCAGCTTTCTTCATTGCTGTAAGATATATTTCAGGTCTTGGTTTTCTAAATCCAACATCACATGATAAAGTAAATGTTTGAAAGTAGCCTTTCATGCCAAAATGCTCTAATTCCGTATACAAAGAGTCATGAGGTGTATTGGATATAATATGTAATCTTCTATCTTGAGCAAGCCTTGGTAAAGCCTCTGCCGTTGTTTCCATAGGCATATAATCATGATCATGTAATTTGTATATCCTAACAAGTTCTGGAACTAGATTTTGGTTTATCCCTAATCGATCAGTAACCTTTCTAACAATCCTTACCATTGGCCACTCAGAATTATCAGCTCTTCTTGCGGTAAGATATGCCTTAATTGCCAATTGATGTGCTTCAGAAAGTCTTGCAAGATCAACTGCACATCCATGAGAACCAACAAATTCAAGAGCTAATTTATGAGCTCTCGCTAAAGTTTCATCATCAAATCTAGGAGAGAAAACGAGTTCCCCGTAATCTAGGAATAAGTCCTTGTTCTTTGTCATTCTTCATGTATCAAGAACTCTTCTTCCTTTTGGGCTAAAAAAAGATAGTTTATGCCTTTTTAAGGATTTGTATAATTTTATGAATTTATGAACCTAGCCTATATATAATTATAAAACTTGATATAATCAAGAAAACGGGTAAGAGGTGATGCTTAAAGAATGGAAAAATCACCTCAAAAACAAAAAGAATTCAGAGCATTAAGCCCAATAAAAGAGGCCTTAACAATATCGGGAAGTATTTCTTACTCTGTAGGTCAAAGAGCAAATAATTTGATAAGGTTCCCAAAAGAGTTTCTGCAAGAGTTCAGGCAACTCCTAAACCGTAGAGAGAAATATGGCTATAAATTACTCATACATTATAGCTATAAAGAGCTAAAAAAAGAGATAAGCAAACTTGAACAAGAAGGAAGCCCTGTTCCCATAATGATGTTTATTGGGAGGAGTTAAGTAAATCTGTAACTAACCCCCTAATAATGATGAAAATGATGAGCCGTTATTTTTGTTTATGAACTTCTTTCTTTTCATTAGTCTTTTTAGGTTTAACAAACCACAATAATGAACCGATAATTAACCAAATTATTGCAGGGATAATCCCAGAAAGATTATAATTTGAAAATGCTACAATAATTCCGCTCAAAGCCATTATTGTAAAAATAGCTCCAAACCATTGTCTAATGTTCATCTTATACTTAGAACTAATTGCAACAACAACTAAAAGTAAGAATGTAAAAATCAATGTCGAGAGTATATCACTGTCCATAAATCCTCTATCTACACTTTAATGAAGAGCTTTTAGTATATAACCTTTCCTTTAATTAGTCAATTAAAGAACAATTATAAATCTCTTTTCATTAACTTCCACATGGGTTTGTTTGATTTTTTTAAGAGAAAAGGAAAAGATATTGGGTTTGTTATCTACATAAAAGATAAAATTCCTTATTCTCAAAGGAGAGAGATAATTGGAGAACATATTAAATCTATAATCTCAAGATTTTATCGGCAAGTAGCTATCCAATATTATTCTGATGAAAAAAAGAAAT
>CAYIGE010000041.1:0-8379 GCA_964362835.1 Candidatus Woesearchaeota archaeon | reverse complement strand
ATAAGATTTCTAAAGAAATTGCTGATGCTAAGAAGGCTGGAAAAGATGCTAAGAAACTTTTGAAAGAAGCAGGACAAATTCCTGAAAAGATTGATGGTCTTGAGAAAAAAATGTATGCACTTGAAGAGGAAATTGCTCTATTACTCAATAAGATTCCAAATATGATGCATTCATCTGTAACTATTGGAAAAGATGATTCTCAAAATGTTGAAATTAAAGTTATAGGAAAGCCTAAGAAAATGGACTTTGAAGTGAAGAGTCATGCTGAGATTGCTGAAAAACTTTCTGTTGCTGATTTTGATGCTTCTGCTCGCACTTCAGGGAATGGATTTTATTATTTGCAAGGAGATTTGGCTTTACTAAATCAAGCTCTTATTAGATTTGTTATTGATAAGCTAGTTTCTAAAAAATTCTTATATGTAGAGACTCCTTTGATGCTCCATTCAGAAGTTATCAATAAAGTTACAGACTTAAATGATATGAAGAATCAGATATATAAAATTGAAGAAGAAGATTTGTATTTAATTGGAACAAGTGAACATTCACTCATTGGGAGATTTATAGATACAATTTTGCAAGATAAGAATTTGCCTATGAAGATGGCTTCATATTCTATGTGTTTTAGAAAAGAAATAGGCTCACATGGTATTGATGAAAAGGGATTATTTAGAAGTCATCAATTCAATAAAGTTGAAATAGTAGTAATATGCAAGCCTGAAGAATCTATGAAATTCTTTGATGAGCTTCAAGGAATTACTGTTGAAATATTTAAAGAACTTGGCCTTCCTGTTAGAGTTGTAGGGATTTGTTCTGGCGACCTTGGAGACTTGAAACATGTTCAAGTAGATATTGAAGCATGGTCTCCTAGAAAGAAAGGATATTTTGAAGTAGGTTCATGTTCTAATTTGACAGATGCTCAAGCTCGTAAATTAAAGATTAGAGTGGATTCTGGTAAAGGTGATAAATATGTTCCCCACACTTTGAACAATACAGCAATTGCAACTTCTAGGGCAATGGTTGCAATACTTGAAAATTATCAGCAAAAAGATGGAAGTGTTAAGATACCAGATGTTTTAGTGCCTTTTATGCATGGGAAGAAAGTTATTGGTGGTAATAAATAATTTATGAGTTTCCCAAATCTTAAAGGCAAACATGCTCATGAATCTATGATTTCTCCTGTTGAGTTTATGGCTTATCAAAAGAGAATTGGAAAAAATCCTAAATTTAAACCACCTGTTGGAGTAATAATTTGTTATCAAAGAAGTTTAATAGATTATATTGTAAAAAATCATAAGGTCACAAAAGTTGAAGGATTTCATGCAGAGACTTACCTTCTTAATGAAACTGGCGGAAAAATAGCAGTTATTGGTAAATTTGGAATAGGTTCTCCTGCAGTAGTCCAATTATTAGAGGTGTTAATAGCATTCGGTGTTAAAAAATTTATTTCTATTGGAACTGCGGGAACTTTGCAAAAAAATATGCGAATTGGAAGTTTAATGGTTTGCGATAAAGCAATTAGAGATGAAGGGACCTCGCATCATTATCTTAAGCCTTCAAAGTATGCTTACGCTTCTAAAGATATGACTAATAGGCTAAAGAAATCTCTTGATAAATTTAATTTACCTTATATTGTTGGAACAAGTTGGACAATAGACGCGCCTTATAGAGAAACTGTTGCTGAAGCGAAGCACTATCAAGCAGAGGGAGTTTATACTGTCGAAATGGAAGCTTCTGCAGTATTTGCTGTTGCGCAGCACAGAAATGTTGAATTGGGAGCTTTATTGACTATAAGTGATTCACTTGCTGAACTAGAATGGAAGCCTCAATTTCATTCGATTAAGACAGAAAAGAGTTTAGAAACAATTTACAAAGTAGCAGTTGATGCTTTGCTCAATAATTAGTTTATCTTTTTAGTATAATCATTCTTAAAAACTGTTCTTTATGATAAGTTGTCTTGAGGTGTAATGATGATTCCGATAATTGTAGATGAATCCTTTTCAGATGATGATTCGCTTATTCTTGAAAAGGTTGAGCAAAAGCGCTTTGGTTCAATGGATGTTGCACGGCTTAAAGTAGATGCAATAACTCTTGAGAAGAATACAGAACTTAATGAATTAGTTTCTTACGATATGATAAAAAATAATTTAACTTATGCTTTGAAGCATCAGCCAGAAGGTGCATTACATATATTGCGGGAGATGAATGGGTCTGCTTTGCTTGCTGATGAGGTTGGACTTGGTAAAACAATTACGACTGGAATGGTAATTAAGGAATGTCTTGTTCGTGGTTTTGTTAGCAAGGTTTTGATTTTAACTCCTCCTTCACTTGTTGATCAATGGGTTGCCGAGTTGAGTGAGAAATTTGATATTAAATTTAATATTATTGAGAGCGAAAGTGATTGGAATGGAAATGATCTTGTAATTGCTTCTATTGATAAAGTTAAGACTTTTGATAAAGAGGCTGGTAAATTTAGACATGAGAAGGCTCATGAAATTCCTTGGGATTTGTTAGTTGTTGATGAAGCACATAAATTAAAGCAACGTAATACTACAAGATGGAGATTTGTTGATAGAATGCAGAAGAAACGTTTTCTTTTGTTAACAGCTACTCCGTTTCAGAATGATTTGCTTGAGCTTTACAATTTACTACATTTACTTAGGCGAGGGCATCTGGGGACAATACAAGAATTTAGAGAGAAGTTTTTGCTTAAAGGTAACAAACGTAGACCTCTGAATCCACTTGAACTTAGAAGGAGACTTCAGGAAGTTATGGTTCGCCGAAAGAGGGAAGAAACTGGAATAGAATACAAGCAGAGAATTCCTAAGATTGAAGTTGTGCATTTGACTAAAGAAGAGAAAAGAATTTATGACTCTATCTGTGATTTGCTTAAGACAAAGTATTTTGCTGCTAATGGAGACGAGTTACGTGGTAAGTTGATTATATATGCTATTTTACCTAAGGTTACTAGTTCCTCTCGTTCTGCTGTTGAGTCTCTGACTAAAATTGCTGAAAGTGATAAATATCATGGCGAGACTAGACAATTGGCTCAAGACATAATTGATGCTTATAAGAATTTAAAGAAGGACTCTAAGATTGAGAAGTTAATTGAAATTGTTGATAAAACTTTGAAGAATGATGCAGATGCTAAGATTCTTTTGTATACCAAGCACCCTACAACTCTAAAATATATTGTTGAGAAACTTGCACCTTACAATTTGAAGATAGTTGAGTTTGTTGGTGGACTTTCTAGAGAAGAGAAAACTGAGAGAATTGCTCAATTTAAGAATGATGCTCAAATAATGATTAGCACAGAAACTGGGGCTGAAGGGTTGAATTTTCAGTTTTGTAATGTTCTTATTAATTATGATTTGCCTTGGAATCCCATGTCTGTTGAACAGAGAATTGGGCGGTTAGATAGAATAGGTCAGAAGAGAGATATGTACATTTACAGCTTGGCTACGAAGGACACTATGGAAGAACATGTTGTTGACTTAATAATCAATAAGATGTGCTGTATAGGTCTTGTAATAGGGGAATTACCTACAATACTCTTTAATCTAGGCATGGATGGTCCTGGAAAAGCTGGACTTGGTAAAATAGAAGAGATGTTAATGGACTCCTTCATTGATTCCAAGAATAACCTTGAAATATTCGCTCAAGGAGTAGATGCTATAAGTAAAATGATTGAAAACGGCGTTAAAGAGTATACCAAAGCTAAAGAGGCAAGTGCGGAGGTTTTAGATGGAAAGTAATGCTCTGAAGATCTTTAGTATGCAGTTCTTTAAGGAACTTGGTGCTAGCATTAACGATTCCGGTAATTTCTTGGAGATTATTAATGTGCCTGCGAAGTTTCAGAAATTTTATGGTAAGAATGAGCCATACAAACTTGTTTTTGATAAAACTCTTGCAGTTTCTGGAGCTGAACTCATAACTGCTGAAAGTTATTTGTTAAAAATGATGAAGTCTTATCTTGATGACTCTGGAGACTCTGTTTTACTATCGCTGAATTACCCAATTCAGATAGATTCTTTTATTAGAAAGAATTTTGAGATGCATAACTGCGTGATTTCAAAAGCTACTGCTAGCATCAATCAAAACTTTTTATTTAAGTTTACTTTTCAGACGACTTACAAATATCTAAATGAAGAAGAAAGATTTGTTAATGAAGTTTTTGTAGATAAAGGACAAATAATAAATCTAGATTTATCTGCATTTACAGTAAGTGACTTAAATAAAAAAGATATTGACATGACTCAATTAAGACATTATTATTCAATTGCTAAGGAAAATATTAAAGAAGCTATTAATAAGAGGACTTCAATAATCGCTTCTGTTCTTGAAGATAGTTTATCTAAAGAGATTGCTAGAGTGAGTTCTTATTATGAACAGAGAGTTAAGGAGATTGATGAGCAACTTGCTAGGATAAATTCTAAAGATACGAAGTCTAAGCAAGATCCCGCTATACTCAATGAGCAGAAAGAGCAATTTGTAAAAGAAAAAGAATTATTTGTTCAGAATGAGCAGAAAAAACATTCTTTGCGTTTGAATACCAAGTTGATTAATACTACAGTTATGCTTTATCCTGTTTATTCTATTGAATCTTTCTTTAAATCCGACGCTGTTACACGCTTGGTCTTAGTTGGATTTGACCCATTGAATAATAAGATAACTAGGCCAGTTTGTGACATTTGCAAAAGCACCCTGTCTGAAATTATATTATGCAATGGAAATCATCTTGTTTGCAGGCAATGCGGAGTTAAATGTGAAGAATGTAGCAAGATTTCTTGCGAGACTTGTTTGAAACAGAAATGTTCGGTTACTAAGAGAAGTATCTGCAAACAATGTGGAAGAACTTGCACAAAATGCAAGGCTTTCAAGAATAAGCGTTTTATGAATTCTGATTCACTTGGAAGATATCTTGTTTGTAAGAATTGTTAAAAGCTTTCTAATCTTGCTTTTTCTAGAAGGCCACTTTTATACTTTGACTCAAACTTTAGTAAGTCTCCGCAAGCTTTATCTCTTAAAAACAGACTATCTTCTTCATCTTTGATAACAGCATATCCTTGCCTGAGATGTACTTCCATTTCCTTAGGTTTTGGGAACTTCATTTCGACCCATTTTTCAATTTTAGAAGGATATCCAACTCCAAAGGCTTCCCATCTTAAATTATATTTAATTATGTCTCCATCTAGTCTGATAGTTTCAATCTCTCCTCTAGTAATAAATTCGGCCCTTGGATTACTTATCTCAAATTGGCCTCCTACAAATCTTTCTATATTATTTATCATTTTCAGTCCGAATTTTATATCTATTTAAATCTTTCTAGAAATCTTTTTTGTTCCTGATATATTTTAGGAGTTCTTTGCTTATTCTAGGTTTTCCGTTTATTAGAGGATAATAATAAGGTAATTCTATTGACTCTATTTCATTTATTTTGATGTTTAATTTGTTTTGAAATTTAATGTCTTGCAGATTTTTCCCATTAATTATTTCTTTTAAGACGTAGACTGCGTTATCTGTGCTGAATTGTTTCTTTCCTAGGTTTCTTCTTTCTACATTCTTGAGTTTGTTGGTTAATTCTACCTTTGTTCTCTTTTTTGGAGGGTAATCTCCTAAAATTCCTCCGATTACGAAATATTTGAAAGATTTTGTTTCTTCATGTGTTAAGGTTTCTGCTGCATCTGGGTCTAATATGCAGGCATTTTTTAGATTCATGTTTATTACGGATTGTTTTGATACTTTTCCTAATCTATCTAAGCCGCTGTTCTTTTTATGAATATTAGTAAACCATAGATTTCTTTTTTGGATTAACTTGCCTATGCTCCTATACTCTATTTTACACCAAGGCCATATCTTTGGTTCTAAGTGCTCAATGATGATTGTTTGTTTCACTAACTCTTATTGAATCTTAATTTTATAAATGTTTGACAAGCGTAAACTTTGCCTTCGGAGCAAAGTTTATACAATGCCGATTGATATCGTCAAGCATAAATCTTGCCTACTGGAGCAAGATTTATATAGAAACTTTATTTGTTACGTGGGTCAAGAGCATGGTTGAAAAAGATACAATTCTGAAGGAAAAAGTGAAATATGCTGGCTACGGCGATTTCAAGAATATTTACTCTTATGCTCATGATTGGATTAAACAAGAGCAGTATACAGTTATTGAAGACCTGTATACCGAGAAGGTTAAAGGTAGTTCTAAAGATATAGACATAGCATGGAAAGCCTCAAAAAATATAACGGATTACTTTAAGATAGAAATTGACTTTAAATGGCGTATTTTGGGAATGGAAGATGTTGAAGTTGAAGTTGACGGAAAGAAGAAAAAAATGAACAAGTTTGTTGAGTTGGGTATAGATATTAAGGGTACTCTTGTGAAAGACTATAGTAATGAATGGAATAAATCAAGCACTGCTAAATTTTTTAAAGAGATTTACAATAAATATGTGATTCCTGGTAGAACAAATGAGATGAAGCAGAAAGTTGAAAAGGATGTTCAAGACTTCAAGGAAGAGATGAAAGCTTTGTTAGAGCTGACTGGAAAGAAGTAGCTCATGACAATAATCTTTAAATAGAAAAACCCACCATCGGTTTAATGAAATTCAAATTTTTTAGCTTAGTTATTATTATTTTTATGTTTTCCGTTGTAAGTGCAGCAAATCTTGACGTTAAAGTTATAGAAAAAAATGAAATTATAATTACAGAACTGGAAAAGGCAAATGCTACATTTAAACTGGAGATTACTAATCTTGAAAATGTAGATGATGAATTTCAGATATATTCGTTAGTTAGCGTTGGAATGTATCCTAAAGAGTTCTTTAGAATAAATAAAGGCGAAACCATAACTCTTGATGTTTCTGCTGTTCCTTTTAAAGAGATTCTTCGTGATAAAAGAGGGATTTATGCTTTTGAGTATCAAATAAAAGGTAAGAAGACTGGTTTTTATAAGGGAACTTTAGCTATTAGATTATTTGATGTTAAAGATGCAGTTTCTGTTTCTATTGCAGATATCCCATTAAATGCGACTAAAGTTAAGATGACTGTTACCAATAAAGAGAACATTACAATTAAAGATTTAAAAATTACAGCTAAATCTGAGTTTTTTGAGTTTTCAAAGAGTTTTGATTTAGATGGGAAAGAGACTAAAGTTATAGAAATTCCAATAATTCTTGAGAAAAAGATTTCTGCAGGAGAATACGAAGCTGAAATAACTTATGAGCTT
This sequence comes from Candidatus Woesearchaeota archaeon, assembly GCA_964362835.1. Classification (GTDB taxonomy): domain Archaea; phylum Nanobdellota; class Nanobdellia; order Pacearchaeales; family GW2011-AR1; genus SICU01. The sequence continues at coordinate 1,154 of CAYIGE010000041.1, read as the reverse complement.
AATGGTAAGAAATCATCTAATATTTTACTCTTGCAGTATCTTGAGGCAAGTGGAATTTCAGTTTCTGAACATACTAAAGGTTTTATCGTTAAGAGAACTGAAATAACTAAGACAAATGAGGGAAATGTTCCTGGTGTTGCTAAAATTGATATTCGTAAGAATATTTTAACTAGACTATTCACAATATATTCCGATAAGCCCACTACAAGTGAACGTAATGGGATATTTGTTGATTATTCCTGGGAAAAAGAAATAGGGGTTGGCGAGTCTTACACAGTTAATGTAACGACTAATTACACCTTCCCCTTCATAATCATTTTATTAGTTGTTGTAGTTGGTTTTCTTGTCAGCTTTTTATCAACCGGAAAATTATCTGTTCATAAGGGTGTTTCTTTTGTAAGAACTAAAGGCGGAGAGTTTGCTCTTAAAATAAATCTTCGCGTTAAAGCTAAAGGAAATGTAAAGAACATAATTATTTCAGATAGAATCCCAGGTCATGCCAAGGTGTTTAATAAGTTTGGAATACCTCCTCATAGAATTGATGAGCATTCCCGTAAGATTGAGTGGGACATTGCACACTTGAATGCTGGGGAAGAGAGAGTATTTTCATACATTATTTATTCTAAGATAAATATTGTGGGTAGCTTTGAGCTTCCTGCTGCAAGTGTTTCGTTTGAGCATGATGGGAAACGCCAGCATATGTTTTCAAATAAGACTCATTTTGCTGCCGAGACGACAGAGAATTAGAGAAAGATTATAATTTTCTTCTGTGATGGTGGATGTGTACTATTTTTTGTTTTCCTGGAATTAGCATTCCTATTACAAGCAATATAATGCTTAGGAGTATAAGTGGGAGGCCTATAATGGCTCCAATTAAGGTAGAAGTCAGATAAAAACCCATGATGAAACAAACAACTGCTCCCACTAACCATGGAATGTTCATGTTATTGAAGGATTACGATTCTTTTTAAAATGTTTGATGATGGACCCATCGAGAATCGAACTCGAACCTTTCGACTGCCAGCCGAAAATTCTACCATTGAACCATAGGCACTTTTCATTCTCCGCACCGAGAAAGCCCACAGCTTAAGCGATGAGCTTCACAGTAAGAGAGGATGAAAATCTTCTTATCAAAAGTAAATTAGTTGTTATAT
>CAYIGE010000040.1:0-8431 GCA_964362835.1 Candidatus Woesearchaeota archaeon | reverse complement strand
TAGCACAATTCGGTGTTGGATCTCTATACAATAAGAAATTATAAGTATGTCCTAACTCAAGCCTTGTTGGGTGTGTTCCACTAAATCCACAATCAGCCAAAATCTCAGGACCAGAATCAACCTCCGCACGTAGCTGCACGCTTCCGGTAACACTAGCAAACCAAGAAATCGTTGTCGAACAAGTTGTTCCAGTAGTAACTATACAAGGATTAGGTGCTGCATCAAGTTGATGTCCTTGAGGAAGATAAGAAGCAAAATCAAAAGGAAATCCTACATTTGTTCTAGTTTTTCCTCCATCCCAAGTACCACCATTTGGAGTTGTCCAAAATTCAACCAAAACAGGATTTCCTCGTCTAGCATATTCATTAGCAAACGCCTGTCCAAGAAGCTTTCTTTCCGTCGGATCGTTAGGATATAAAGTCTCAATCACTCCAACAGGCACGCCTGGAAAAACTGCATTAAGGTCATCAAATACACGCGAGACTAAAGTCTGATAATTTGTATTTGTATAAGTAGGATAAAAAGATAAGTCTAAACGCTCAGGAAGAGGCAGACTATTATCAATAAGAAAACGCCAGCTCTGATATGGCCAGCGAAGAGAATGATGCCCATTTAAAATAGGATATTGCGTATTAACATATCCATTGTCAAGAACTTCCGACTCTCCAGAGTCCATTATAAAGTAAATTGATCCTTTCAAGCCAACACTTTGCATATAACTCATAAAATAGGGATACAAATCAAGAAGGAATTGAGCACCATTAGGTTTTGCGGCAGCGCCAATCATTACTTCAAGTTCAAGATGAATTAGTGAAACAGCTTTCTGGTTATCTGGTCTAACAATCGGACCAACAGTAGATCCAATAAGAGTAACAGTTTGCTGTGCTCTCGTGAGAAACTGAGCCCAAGTATATCCACATCCTCCAACAGTGGTTTGTGGCGTTCCTTGATTATAATTCGCGCATCCAAGCCAACCAAAAGTATATTCCAATTCAAGTCTATGACCATCAACTTGCGATTGTATAGAAGCTACATCTTGGGTGTATTGTCTAATATTCTGCAGTTCCTGAGGAGCCGGAGGAAAAGCAAGTCTCCATGTGTCTGGAAATTGATTTCCAAATTGATCAACAAACCAAAGAGTAGTATGAATCGTAGTTACGCCAGAATCGGCCATTTGCTGCAGTTGACTTAAGACAGTTTCTCGAACACCAAGCTTGTGATATTCACGAATAAAAGAATCTGTTGCAAAATTTGGACCTGTTGCGTGATAATCAACTCCAACAGCGTAAGGCAATGCATCTGGTTCAGGTTCCAAAAATATAGCCTTGAGTATATCAATTAATTCTTTATCTGCCTCTAAAACTATCTTAACTCCAAAAGTTCCAATCTTAATAGAAAATAACAATATTAAAATTAATAATAAGACTAATAGTAAAAAATCTCGCCTCATTTTCATACGGCTTATTATCAAATAAGGTATATATAACTAATTATTATTCTGTATAAAAAGTAATGATTAATGAGTTATCTTAGCAACCCGTGACAATTTAACAAGTCTTGTATGCATCTTTAAGGAGCGAATAATCAAAACCGTAATAAAGATTATCACACCTGTAAGTAAAATTATTAATCCCCAGAAAACAACTCTAATTTCAGTTCCTTTTTCACTAGACCCCTCATACTCTTCTTCAGAATCATTAGTTAAGCTACCAGCGAATGAAGTCAGAGAATCATTCTTCAAAAAGTCCAATTCACTATTTCCATTCTTACTTGTGCATCCTAAATCTGCAGGATAATCTATTTTACCATCTCTATCATTATCCTTACCATCAGAACATTGAGGTTTAACAATAGACCCGCCACTTCCGCCACCTCCAGAACTACCACCGCCAGAACCTCCGCCAGAACTACCTCCACAACCAACAGTACAATCACCAGGACAAGAAGAACAAGTCTCTCCATTATTGCACATCAAGTCTCCGCAATAAGCAGGAGAATTGACGGTAATGTTTATCGTCGCACTTCTTCTCACAGTGCCTGAATAATTGCCCCATACATTCATTGAATAAGAACCAGCGGGAGCAGGAGGATTAAATAATGGAACTGTGAAATTAATTTGGGTAGAATTTATGCAATTTGTAATGAACGGGCTAGAGGCTAAAAGACCCCCAATTTCTATTCCACAAACGTTAGAAAATCCACTTCCAGTAAACACCAAAGTATTGGATTTATTGTTCACAATCGCTAATGGCTCTATCTTAGTCAAAACTGGATTAAGCAAACAAGACGAAGAACTATCAACAATCACCCTTTGCATCTTAAATTCCTTGCCTGGAATTGGAGTAGATTCAGGAGATAGAAAACAAGTAGCATTCTCTGTTCTGGTAGCATTGATGCAAAGTATTTGTATGCTATTGCCACTCCACCCTTGGAAAACACAGCTACTTGCTCCAAGAAATCCTCCAAATATTCCTCCAATATTTCCGACAGTGCTAGTGCAAAACATGGTAAAGTTTCTTCCACTGCAAACAGAACTTGGAGCAGTAATTGCATCTATTCCAACTGCGCAATTATCGTCCGCCCTGCCGTTTGGAGGCTGAACATAATAATCTCTTGTAACGAAGCTCAAACTAGGAGAATCACAATCATTATCATATCCATCTCTGCACAATGCGTCTGTATTTTCAAATTGTGCATAGTTAGGACCATAATTAGCAGCAGTACATCCAGGCCATTGACTTCCAGTACATGTTTCAAAACTTCCTGCACAAACACCAGTTTGCAACGAACAAGGCCTAGTTTGAGAACCAGAACAAACAGCAGGCGCTTGAACAGTTATAGATTTTATAGCACTAACTTGATTATCAGGATTACGAATCCTAAATCTATGAGTTCCTGTACTCAAAGGGAAATAACCTGCCCATTCCAATAAAATGTTACTTATATGTCCAGAAGCACCATTCTCACAATTAGACAAAGAATCACATGTCTGAATAATAGAATTACTCTCAAAATTACTTCCATGGAAATTAAGTGTGGTAGGCACCTCCACAGTAATAATGGGAGGAGTAATACTATCTAAAACTGGGGCAGTTGTAGCCTGCACAGTCAAAGTCCTAGGGGTACTTTCCTGATTGTTAAAATTAATTACAGTAACTGTATGAGGTCCACCAGAAAGACTACTTCCAAGAACAGTCAAATCAATAGAAGTAGAACCTAAAACATTAACTAAAGATTGAGAAATAACAATATTATCTATTTTAACTCTAGCTAAAGGATTAGTATCAAAATTAGTTCCTGTCAAACGCACAGTAGAAGAACTGCTAAAAGGAATAGAATTAGGATTAAGTGATGCAAGTGTTGGTGGTTGCGTTGAAGAAGAGTAACACATGCTATTTTTCCCTTCAGCATAAATCATAGTGTGAATGCATCTTCCATCAGTACAGGCGTTAGTGCTAGTACCTGCCCCAGAATAACCCCAAGTCCCTACAATAATATTAAGGTCGCATTGCTCTGGTCTACCTTCAACATTTGGATTTTGTACAATCCCATCACCGCTAAAAGCAAGATCAGTTCCAGGGCAAATATTATTACAAACTGGAGGATTGCCCGAGCAAACAATAATATTTTTTCTGCAATCACAGTTAGAATAGGGCCAAGTATTAACCGTACATTGTGGATCATCACAATCAGTTAATCCATTACAATTGTTATCAACCCCATCAGTACAGCTACCACCATTCGCCTCTCCTTGAGCAGGATGAATATTAAGGTTGTTGTCATTGCAATCACCAATAGCTTCTGAAAATCCGTCTCCGTCATCGTCAATATCAATTGGTCTAGGAGACTCACGACCATTAGGAAGACCTAAAGCAAAGTGCATAGGACAAACCCAACCTCCGAAATAAGTGTTGGAAACGCTGATTCCTCTTCTATATGCAAATTGCCCTGCATCATTAGTAGAAACATCGTAAACCATGCCTGCTAAAATTGCTCTTCTAAATTTTTGCTCCCAATCTGCACGCTGCGGATTATTTGGATCAACAACATATTTTAATGCTAAGCATAGAGCAGGGAAATTATAATCAACATAAGCGTCTCCATAATATGTATTTATCGCGTTAGCTAAAGGAATTTGGTTAGGTCCACAATTAGGAGGAGTACAATATCCTGCTGTTGGAGGACCAATAACAAGAGTATTCGCAAAATATCCAGTCCCTTCAGATATAAAAGTACCAAGAGCTAGTCCAGGAAAAGAGTTGCGTACATTATCAAAGTCACGATATCCATATGTAAATTGAGTTTTTACCATCTCTTCAATAGTGGTCTTAAGAAGAGCAAGATTTTGAACAGGAATGGAACGATAAAGTTCAGTCAAACCTTCTATAATTTTACTATCCTGCCAGGTGAATGCACGCTCCTCACAACTTGGAAGAGGTTGTCCATTCATATCTTTGCACTGGTAACCTCCACCACCTACAAAATTATCCACAAATCCTACGGCATATGAATCTCCAGTAACTGGATGACTCCCTCGTGTACCTGGTGCGCTTTTATCTCGCCTAGAATCAACCATCTGAACAACACCTTCTGCAGTTGTAACAAGATACTGTCTGTCAACTACATCTGTCTCTGTCAAATATAAATCTGTAAGTGAATGTCCAAGTCTTCCAAATGCGCGAGCCTGAAATGCTGAACCAAGTCTAGCACCATAATTTGCATGAGCGACATTAGGAGCATATGCATATTCAGTAATATAATATGACATTCTATCTCCTGTCAAAAGATAATATCCTATACCTCTTCCAACAGAAGCATGCGCATCATCAAAAGCCAACCAATTACGCGAACCTTCTGCGGAAACAAATGAAGGAGCTCGAGTTTGCGTTTGCATATTGCAATACCCAAGCCAATCTTCCTTTGGTTGTCCCTGTTCATCACGAACACAATTAGGAAATAATCTAGTTCTATAAACATATAAATGCGCTAAAGGATGATTTCTAGGATTAAATCCTACAACAAGGTCTCCAGTATAAGGGGCACCATATTTGTAATTTCTCATCGTTTGAAGTAAATTAGGATTACATCTATCATAACAAGACATCAAATAATAAATAAATGGTCTGTCAATTTTATCATTAACTCCATTAAATCCCGCGCTTCCCGGATCAAATTTATCTATGCCCAAAAGTCCAAAACGATAACCCTCTCTACCACGATCAGCAAAAGCAGTTCCAAATTCCTGATTTGCTAAAGCATCAAAAGTGAAACGAGAGCCTACTCCAATATATTGAGGATTAGGAACATCCTGAAAGGGTCCATCATCAATCAATGCAAAACGAGACAATGCAGTACCAGCATACAATGGACTTTCATAAATTGGGTCATATACTTTTGAAGGATTATTAGCAGTATCTAAAAATAAAGTGACTTCTGTCAAAAAACCCTGCCCCGCAGCCAAATAATTGTAAGGAACATTCCACTGATTATTCCATCTATTATAAGCCGGAGTATTAGCTAGAATCTGCTGACCATCTGTAGGCATAATCCAAAGGCGATTCGCTTGAGGACTTGGTTTGGTATCTAAACGAGTAGGAGCCAGAGCATTAGCATCAAACAAAGATACATACACATTAGAAGAATAAGCGGGATTTACATTATCAAAATACATTTCAATATTCTGATACTTGACATCTCCCAATTGACCATCTCGATAATTCAGACCTGTTTGTAAATCTTCAGCAAGGTTATGGGAATTAACCACTAAATGCTGTATTTTTATCCAAGGTTGATTGCTGACTAATTCAATTTCAAAAACTGAAGTAAAAAGATATTCAATAGGATGTAATCCAGATACAGGTTTAGTATGTGCTTTAATATATCTATATTTTTTTACAACAGGTCCGTCAACTTCAGGAGTCAATGAAGCTAAAGGAACAGTAACGGGATAAGCATTCCCATTCAAGTCTCGAGTGATTACAGTAATTTCTCCCTGAAGAAGAAAGTCCTGCACAGCTGGATGATAAACAAATGTTTGTGGTGTAGAATCATCAACTATTTGGTAAACATTTTCAGTATTGGCAGGTAAAGTTGCTAACGTATAAATAACCGCAGTACGAACGCTATTATCACTATAATAACTGGTAGGATAAGCTTGAGTCTTTAGCCCTTGCAGACGAACATTGCTAATTGTAGCCGAATCATACTGCCCACGTTGAAATCCTATAGGGATAGTTACAAGTTCATTTGTAATCTGTTGTATAGTGGGATTGCGAATATAAGCTTGATTATCTTGTAGAGGTACTGCTTCTAAAGGACCACCACTCTCTTCAGACAAAGAAGGAGAATCTTCACCAGAAAAGAAATTATTAAACCCCTCAACTATCACATCAACAAAAGTTTTATCGCTTTCAGAAATTCCTATAACTCCCCCAGTAATTCCAAACTGATTAAAAAATAAAAATATGAAAACTACAACTAATAAAAAACAAGTCAATAAAAACACACGCCCCAATTTCATATTTTTTATTGTTAAACAAGGTATATATAACTAATTATTCTTTAGCCTAGAAATATTCACAGCCTTAGTAATCTGTGACAATTTAGCAAGTCTTGAATGAATCCTTAAAGAACGAACAATTCCAATTATAATAAACACCACTATTCCAATAAGCACAACCATCAATCCCCAGAAGACAACTCTAACTCCCGAGCTCTTCCCAAGAAGTTCATCACTTTCTTCATCAGATATATTCCCACTCACAGATCTATTCAAGCTTGCATTCCCTCCCAAAGGATTACCAACCCCAGCTTCATTATTATCGGTCTTGCTCGTACAATCAGAATCAAGAGGAAAGTCTATCTTTCCATCTCTATCATTATCCTTACCATCAGAACATTGAGGTTTAACAATAGACCTGCCACTTCCTCCGCCTCCTCCCCCTCCGCTACTACCAGGAGGACATCCACCACAATCGCCAGGACAAGAAGAACAAGTCTCTCCATTATTACATATATTATCTCCGCATCTCGGTCCAGATGAAACCACATTCAAGTTCATCGACGGACTTCTTCTTTCAGTTCCAGAATAATTACCCCAAACTCTCATTGAATAAGAACCTACAGGAACTTGAGAAGGAACTGTAAAGTTAATTTGGGTTGAATTAATACACTTTGTAATGAAAGGAGGAAGATTGGCTAAAATTCCACTTATTTCTATCCCACATATATTTGAAAACCCAGTTCCAGTAAATATAACGGTAGTTGACTGATTATTTATAATAGTTAGAGGTTCTATTTTATTCAAAACAGGGTTTCCTAAACAAGATGGAGAGCTATCAACGACTACCATTTGTCTTTTAAATTCCTTGCCTAGAATTGGAGTAGAATCAGGAGATACAACACAAGTAGCATTTTCTGTTCTAGTTGCATTAATACAAAGAAATTCAGCATCCTTCACATTCCAACCTTTGAAAACACAACTCGAAGCCCCGGTAAATCCTCCAAATATTCCTCCAATATTTCCAACTGTGCTTGTACAAAACATAGTGAAGTTTTTTCCACTGCAAACAGAACTAGGCGCAGTAATTGCATCTATTCCAACTGCACAATTATCATCAGCATGACCTGCTGGTGCTTGAACATAATAGTCTCTAGTAACAAAACTAGAACTAGGAGAATCACAATCATTATCTAGTCCATCTCTGCATAACGCATCTGTTGATTCAGTTACTGCATATAAAGAACCATAATTAGCTGCAGTACATCCAGGCCATTGTCCTCCAGTACAGGTTTCAAAACTTCCTTGACAAACTCCAGTCTGTTTAGAACAAGGCCTAGTTTGAGAACCAGAACAAGCAGAAGCTACTTGCACAGTCAATGGAAGTGCATTACTTCTTTTATTATCTAAATTTAAGACCGTCATAGAGTAAGTGTTTGCGGGGTATCCTGCAGGAACTTGTAAATTAATCTGTGTAGAACTACTAACTGTATAGAAACTTGCAGGAACCTCTTGCGTATCCGTAAATAATTTTGCACCAGGAGAATCAAAGTTAGCTCCTCGGATATCTACAGGATTTATAATATTATTTTGAACAGTTGAAGGAGTTATAGTATCTAATCGAGGCGCAGTAGATCCTCCCAAATCTGCCCATTGCATCGTATAAGTTGCAAAAGTGTTCAAGGCAAGCGTCTGTTCATCAAAGCGTACAATGTTCACGTAAGCATTGAAAGGATCTTGAATATATAATAATCCAGCCCCAACTTCTTCTCCCCAACCAGGGACAGGATATCCAGGGATAACATAATAACCCGCTGCAGGAACACCTATATTATACATTGGCGGACCATCTGAAGGAGTGCCATAATCACGAGTAGTATAGAAGATAGGACCGTGACCAGTATACCAAATCATCTTTAAACCAGTTTGTCC
>CAYIGE010000039.1:0-8441 GCA_964362835.1 Candidatus Woesearchaeota archaeon | reverse complement strand
CTGACATTATAGGAGTGCGCAAAAATCTTGAAGTGAATAAAGTGAAGTTAGTGCTAAGTCCAAGAGCAGGCAAAATAATTATCCACCCGCCTAGAATAAACATAAGTGTTCTCTTATGTCCCAGTCTATCAGAGATTATGCCCCCTAACAACCCGCCAATAATAGAGGTTATTAAAATTCCAAGCAAGATATAAGTTTTAACAGTATCGCTTACTCCCCAAACTTGCTGTAAAAATATAGAAAAATTATTTGAGGCAGTAATCACAGCATCATTAAATAAGAAAAAAGCTAAAATAAAGAAGAAAACACCTTTGTTAGAAAATAAAATTTTTGTTTCTCTTAACATTTCCTTCCATCTCAATCCAAGCATCAGAGCTTCTTTTGGTCTAGAAGGTTCTTTGAAGAAAAGAAGCATAGGAAGAGAAAGAACAAAAAATGCTATCACTGAAGGCAAAAGAGTTTCAACCCTTGGAGCTACATCAAAAAAGCTCAAACTACCTTTAGACAAAGGCAAAACCATAATTATACCAATAGCAGCTCCAAGATAGTTAGCTGCTACCCCTATTCCAGAAACTAGCCCTCTTTTTTCAGGCTTTGATATATCGTTAAGTAATGGTGTATAAAAAGTAAAAGAAAGCAAATAAAAATAGAAACCTAAAGTAAAAAATATAAGAGCAGTAATTGGATGATCAAATATTGCGAATAAAGCGCAAGCGCCAAGAAATACAACAGTAAGAATAGTAGTATAACGTAACCCTGTAATTCTTCTCAAAAACTTATCAAGCAATATCCCACTAAGAGGAGCGGTGAATAACAAAAGTATAGCAGAAAAAGTAAAAGTTAAGTTATAATAGATATCTGCAATTCCTTTATCAATAACTATCCACTGAGCAAAATAAAGGAAGAATACAATTGAAACAAAAGAATTAGCAAAATCATAAAGCGTCCAAAGAAAAACGTTCTTTTTTGTCTGCATTAATCCAAGAAAAGTCAAAGGTTAATATAACTTCTGCAAAACAGTAACATTTATATATACTTATATCTAATATTAATAAGTCTATATAGACTAATAAAATGAAACAACTAATAAAAAAAGAAGAAATAATTCACTCCCCAACATTGAATACTGTGTTAATGGTAGAACAAACCTTGAAAAATGCACATGAACTCTTGAGTGTTGCAGAATTAAAAAGAAGACTACCAAAAAAAGTAATGCATCAAACATTATTATATATTTTAGATTACCTACAACTAAGCGGAAAAGTGATAATTGGAACAAAGGGAGTTTTGTGGATATTTACAGAAAGAAAAGAACTTAATGAATTAATGAAAAGAGGAACAGAAGTATGAACAAACCCGTAAGAGTTATTCTTATTGATGAAGCACAGGATGAATTCAAGAAACTAAATGAAATAGTGGGACTGCAATTAAAAAATGGCAAAAACAGCACTGACGAAATGCAATTGCTTAACTCAATAAAACAAAAAATAGAATTCATTAAAGCCAATCCATTTTATGGAGACAACATCAAGAAGAATAGAATACCAAAAGAATATAATGTTCAAAATCTCTGGAGGGTTGAGCTAAGCCAATTCTGGAGAATGCTTTACTCAATAAAAGGAGACCAGATAGAAGTTATCTGTTTTATAGTTGATATTCTTGACCATCCAACATATGATAATAAGTTCGGATATAGCAAACATTCTTAATGCGCCGGCTGGGAATTGAACCCAGCTCTTCGACTTGGGAAGCCGAAATCTTAACCGATGGACCACCGGCGCGTAAATGTGACAATGCAAGTATTAATTCAGAATCTTCATGGTTTTTAGAGGTTTTGAATCTACAGTTGATAATCGACAGTAATAAAAAGTAAAGACTTCAATTATTATTAAAAAGCTAATGCTAAAATGGTGATGAAAAAAAGAACAAAGAAAAAGATGTCCAATACAGAAGCAATCTTAAGAGCAATCTGGATTCTAATAAAAATACCTTATCACATTGTAAGGGGAATTATCAAAGGAATAATCTATCTAACAAGAAAAACAAAAGAAAAATCAGTAGAGCATAAAATAGAAAAAGAACGAGAATCAAAAAATGCAATATATCAAAATTTCAAGGTATTAAAAACAGATAAGGGCAACTACAAGAATTATGAAAACTATCTGCTAGGAGATAAAAGTAAAATAGGGATAATTTTAGGAGCTCGAGGCACGGGCAAAACGGCAATAGGAATAAAAATACTTGAAAATGTTTACGCAAAAAGCAAAAGAAAGTTATATGCAATAGGATTTAAAAAAGAGGATATGCCCTCATGGATTGAAATAATCGAAAGAACAGACCAAATAAAAAACAATTCAACAGTTCTTATAGATGAAGGGGGTGTTTTGTTTAGTTCAAGAAACTCCATGACCACCCCAAATAAATTGCTTAGTCAATTAATTCTAATTGCAAGACACAAAAACCTCAATATACTATTTATTTCACAAAATTCATCTAATCTTGATGTAAACATCTTAAGGCAAGCAGACCATCTCATATTAAAACCAACCTCATTATTGCAAAAAGACTTTGAAAGAAGCAAAATCAGAGATATATATCAAGATAAAGAAGAAGAATTCAAAAAACATCAAAATGTAAAAGGATGCACTTACATCTATTCAGAAATATTCACTGGCTTCATAGCAAACCCTCTTCCCTCATTCTGGAGCATGAATATAAGCAAGAGTTTCAGATAACTTTTAATATCAACAACTTATCCCCTATATATGGTCAAAGAAACATTCTACATAACCACAACAATCCCTTATGCAAACGCACCACCCCATATAGGATTTGCAATGGAAATTATCCAAGCAGATGTTTTGGCAAGATGGCACAGACTCTTAGAAAAAGATGTCTTTTTTCTAACAGGCACAGATGAGCATGGCTCCAAAAATTACAAGCAAGCAAAAGAAGCAAAACTAACACCCCAACAATTTGTAGACAAAAACACATCATATTTCAAAAAATTAACAGAAAGTTTAAACATTTCAAATGATAATTTTATCAGAACAACAGATAAAGAAAGACACTGGCCTGGAGTCTTTGAGATGTGGAATACATTATCAAAAAAAGGAGATATTTACAAGAAAAGATACGAAGGAAAATATTGTAATGGATGTGAAAGGTTTGTTACAGAAAAAGACTTAAGTAATGGAAAATGTCCAGACCACCCAAATTTAGTCCCTGAAACAATATCTGAAGAAAATTACTTCTTTAAACTATCAAAATACTCTGATAATATAAAAGAATTAATAAAAAAAGATAAATTGAAGATAATACCAGAAAAAGCAAAAAATGATTTTCTTTCATTAATACATAATGGACTAACAGACGTTAGTTTTTCAAGAGATAAAAAGCATCTACCATGGGGGGTTCCAGTTCCAGGAGACGAAAATCAGGTAATATATGTATGGGGGGATGCGTTAGTAAATTATCTAACTGGAGTAGGATATCCAGATAAAAAGTATAAAAAATATTGGCCAGCAGACTTGCATGTAGTTGGAAAAGATATGTTAAGATTTCACACTGGAATTTGGCCAGGAATGTTATTATCAGCAGGCATAACCTTACCTAAAAAAGTAATTGTTCATGGATTCTTAACAGTTAACGAACAAAAAATGTCTAAATCTTTAGGAAATGTAGTTTCTCCATTAATATTAAGAGAAAAATATGAATCAGACACAATAAGATATTTTCTTATGAGAAGCATTCCCTTCGGAGAAGACGGAGACTTTGATGAAAAGGCTCTCGTTGACAGAAACAACAACGAACTAGCAAATAAATTAGGAAATCTAATAAGCAGAGTCTCAACTTTAGCTGAAAAATACGGAATTGAAAAATCTAACAAATTAGAATTACCAGGAAAAGATGTTCTATCAAATGTAAAGAAACATTTAGAAAATTATGAATTACATAAATCTCTAGAAACCATATTCACATATATTGACAAAACAAATGAATACATTCAAAACAGTAAACCTTGGGAAACTCAAGATAAAAAAGTATTATATGAATTAGTCTTAGCAATAAAAAACATTGCAATTCTTCTAAATCCATTCATACCAGACACATCAGAAAAAATAGCAAAAACATTTAATTTCAAAATATCTTTAGACGAAATAGACAAGCCGTTAAATGTAAAAGAAAAAATTGAAAAATCAGAAATATTATTTAAAAAAATCACTTAAAAACCTTAGCATTCTTCCACATGAAATCAAAATAACTTTTATATGCTTTAGCAGCAACTGAATTCTCTATAATTATCCCTTCTGGCTCATCCATCCAAATCAAAATAGCAATCTTATCTCCATAAATATTTGTAACAGCAGAGCTCTCAGAGATATTTGGAAGATACTTATGATTAGCAGAGCCAACATCTAACTCCCTACGATCCTTTCTGCATATCATAAACGTCTTCATGTTATTTTCCTTTTTCATTCTCTTAAATTGTAAAGCAAATTCAGGCATCCTCTCACTAAACTGCCCCTCACTTCCAAAGACATAGTTATCCTTTCCAGTTCGAATCATATCTAGAAAAATCGCACGGACTCCCTTTATACCCTTAAACAATCTCACTTGACCTTCAATTTTGTTCTTTTTATGTCTCTCATGCAAATCAGGAAGAATTTCTCTAACCTCTGCCTCTTGCTCCTGCAAGAATTCAAGAATTCGCTTAGGTCCAGTTGCCTGAAACCATTTTACCTTTCCAATAAGAACATAAGAAGCAAGCCCCTTTTCAAGCAACAACTTTAATGCATTATATGCAGATGAGCGATCAATATGAGCTAACTTAGAAATACGACCAGCTTTCATTGAGCCATGATCATTAAGCGTCAAATATACTTTTATCTCATTCGGTGAAAAACCAACACTTTCAAGCGTCTTTTCTATACTTGCCATTCTAAGGTTAGCAAGGTGCCTTGCTATTTAATCTTTATGCCTTTGTTGTAGATTTTTAATCTACAACAACTATTTCTTTCCAGACTTCAAAGCTTCTGCAAGATAGCCTGTCGCAAGTATTGGTTCGTGTAATCTTTTATTCAAATTCTCAAGAGCTTCTTTTATTCTTTTTTCATCTCTATCACTTATTGCCTCAAGAAAATCATCATCAATGAGCATCATCCTCACTACTTCAGGATCTTTTGGAATATCTAAAGAATATCCAGACTCAGCAGGACTTCTTCCAGTATAACCACTACTTTTTCCATAAAAGATACTATACCTTGCAACTATTACTCCAGAACCTTTGTAAGATTTTATCTGGGATTCCATGTCCGCTGTAGAGCCAGATATAGAAAAGATTACCTTAGAGTCAAAGACACAATTCCGCAGAACATTATTCCTAAAGCTCCCATTAGAAGTCTGTTCTGGTTTAATTATACTAACCAAATTTCTTCGAGTTTTCAAATTACTAACCCCGTGAAGATTATTTGGCATATACTTCGCCTTTTCCATCTGAAATAGAATCCCTTCCTTGCTTGGAAATTTCTCAATCATTCTCTCAAGATTATCTGTAAGATAAGGGCTTACTATCGCTATAGTTATTTCTCTCATTTTCTTCCTCCCATTGTGTCCCTTTCAGGTTGCTTCATTGCGTCGTGCTCTAGTGTGAGTTTCATGGGAAGTATCCTCTTTTAAGTGATTCATATATCTCCAAGGCATTCGTGTAGGAGGTTGTTCTCTTTATCCAAGGAACCACCATTTTCCTTGCATGAGTGCTTGTCGCTATCGGACAAGGTTGGGAGTATCCTACTTTCTCAGCTATATTCGGATGACTTGCCCCTTCTCTTACAGTTACTCCTGGAAGCTGGCTTAAAGCTCTCAAAAGGTTGCTTATCCTCAGCCCGTCCCTTGTTTTGTTTCCACCCATCATAATAAATTCTCAAAAAAAGACTATATAAAATTCTGTTGAAGATATTTCTACAACAACTAATTAAATAGGTTATTTTCCTGAATTTGATAATGAAAACAGAAATACAGAACACGGCAAGACAAACAGAACAACAGAAAAGGCAGGAAACTGAAAGGAGGATAAAGGCAACAGAGCAAGCAATACAAAAACTGCACCCTAACTGGCCCCAATACAAAGTCAGATGGATGGCGATAAGAATGCTCCTGCCCAGAGCGGATGAAAGATGATGCTTCAAAAAAACTTAAATTATATTATAGAAGCTCACCAAAATAGTTCAAGAAAGCCAAGTAAATCATCTAGAAAACATGACTGCAAAACCCCTTACTGGATTCACCCTATATGGTGTGCAACAACAATTCTGACAGAAACAAGTTTAGATGAAAGAACAAGAAATGAAGGGGCGTTGGCTCTTCTTTACCATGACATCTTAGAAGACACAACAAAACCTCTTCCTGAAAATCTAGAAGAAAGGATAAAAAATCTTGTAATGGAAATGACATTTGAATCTTCAGAACAAGAAATGCAAAAAATTTGGCAAAAGCCAAGAGAAATTAGATTATACAAACTGTATGATAAAGTAAGCAACTTATTAGATGGTATTTGGATGGGCGAAGAAAAAATAAGAGCCTATCAAGAGTATACTAAAAAATTATCTCAAAATGTAATTGAAATCTATGGAATTCTTAATATCACAAAAATAACAGAGATTATAGGGGGCAAAAAGGAACAAAATGGTAGAATATAGATTAATTGAAATAGCCAACTGTGCAGATGATTATGGAATTTGTGGGGGTTTAGAATACTACTCTTATATAGCTTTCAGAAATATAGGTATACTAAGAGAAACAAAACCAACACCATTATTTGAAAATCCAAAAGTATTTGAAAATAGAAAAACAAATTGGAAACTTATATTCTCTTTGAGAGCACAAGGATCACCTGAAGAGACTATAAAAGAAATATCAAGAGAATTAGTACAGAACGGATTTTCTAAAGAAGATATAATAACCACAGAAGAAAGAAGAAGAAAATGGAATAATAGTATTGAAGTAATAATCCCTTCTGAAGAAAGAGTTAGATTAGAATATCTTGAAAATAAGATAAAAGATGAAATTGAAAGGAAATTAAAATGAAAAAACCAAAAGATGAAGAAAAGCCAAGAAGAAAACTAAGACCAGGACAATACTTAGCAATACTTATAAGCACAGCAATGAGATTGCCTCCAAACGAACTTGAACAAAGAATGTTATACGAGAGCTTTCCCTTCAATAGAGATGTAAGAAAAAGAGACTACGAATATAAAACAGACATATATGAAGACGAAGAAGAACGCTACATCGCTGAAGCAATTGAGAACTGCCCGGCATATGATGATATGGATGGAGACTAAAATGACAGAATATAGAATAATAGAAAGACGGGTTGTTAGAGACATATGAGGAGATGATTATAATGAATATACTCAATATGCCGGTTTCAGAAATCTAGGAACACAAGGAAAGCTTTTTAAAAAGCCAAAAACAAGCTGGAAAATTCTCTTCTCTTTCGGAAGTAGACATGATTACATTAGAGATGAGTTAACAAGAATATCAGAACAATTAGCAAAAGAAGGTTTTTCCGCAAAAGACATAATTACTAGCGAACATGAAAAAAAATATGTTCATCAAAAACATGATGAAATTAAACCATCAGAAAGTTACTCTTATAGAGATAAAAATCTTGAAGAGATGATAAAAGAATTAGTATTAAAAAATAAAAAAATCAGAAATCTTATTTCAAAAGATACAATGAAACTTCAAGCAAAAGAATTGTTTATAATATTAATAGGAGTAATGGTCTCAATATTTTTAGCTTTGTTATTTCCAAGTCCTGAAGAAATTTCTTTACAAACAGTATTTGTAATAATTACAGTTGCAGTAATAGTTATAATTTATGTAGTCTATAAGAGGATTGGAGAATTAGGAGAAGAAATAGTTTCCACAAAAGAACAATATCAAAAACTCGAAGAAAGACTTAAAATACATCAACAACTTACTAATATAGAGGCTAGAATAATAGTCTTGGAAGGCAAAAATGGTAAAAAGAAGAATTGATGACCCAGTTACAATGTTCATAGACATAATTAAAATAATCATATTAATAATAATCGGATTCATAGTAGTCAAAGCTGTTTGGTCGGCATTATATTAAGGATAAAACAATCTAAATAAAAATGACTAATAAAATACCATTCACAGACTTTGAAAAAGTAGACCTCAGAGTAGGCACAATACTTGAAGTTGAAAACCACCCAAAAGCCGACAAACTCTATGTTCTCAAAGTAGACCTAGGCGAACCAGAACCAAGAACAATTGTAGCAGGTCTAAAAGCACATTACACTCATGAAGACTTGAAAGGAAAACAGGCAATATTTGTAGCAAATCTAGAGCCAGTCAATCTAAGAGGAATAGAAAGCAACGGAATGATTCTAAGATCGGAAGAGCGTCGT
>CAYIGE010000038.1:0-8903 GCA_964362835.1 Candidatus Woesearchaeota archaeon | reverse complement strand
AACCTTTAAAAACCCCTCTTTCTAAAGTAAAATTATGAAAGGCATTGTTGTACAATTCAGACGTGGAAGACACAGAATTCATGAAAGACATTACTTACTGGACTTAGGCTGTGTTACGCGA
The DNA here is from genome assembly GCA_964362835.1 of Candidatus Woesearchaeota archaeon. Lineage (GTDB taxonomy): Archaea > Nanobdellota > Nanobdellia > Pacearchaeales > GW2011-AR1 > SICU01. The sequence goes on along the minus strand of CAYIGE010000038.1, from coordinate 8,782 downwards.
GAGGAAGCTAAGAAGCTTGTCGGCAAACACGTTTCATGGAAGAGTACTGCTGGTAAAATAATAAATGGTAAAATAAGTGATGCTCATGGAAATAAAGGTCTTGTTAGAGCTATATTTGAAACAGGATTACCGGGTCAAGCAGTAACAATGGATGTAGAGGTTAAATAAAATGAAAATTTCAAATAAATTTACCTGTTATAATTCCAACTGCTCATCTGCATTCGCATCAGGGGAGAGGAATTAAAACATGGCTATAAGAAAAGCATTATCATATTCTAAGAAGGTAAACCAGCCATTTACTCGTATTTCTAAGGCTAAATCTAAATCTTATATTAAGGTGGTTCCTCCAAATAAGGTCGTTAAATATAATGTTGGAAATCAGAAGGCATTTACTGAAGGTAAATTTCCATTTATTTTAAGATTGCACTCTGATGAAATGTTAGTAATTAGGGATACGGCTATTGAATCTGGCCGACAGGTTCTTACTAAAAATCTTGAAACTAGATTGCCCGGTAAATTTTATTTATGGGTTAAGATTTATCCCCATCATTTATTGAGAAATAACAAAGCATCTGCTGGGGCTGGAGCAGACCGTATTTCTACAGGTATGTGTCAGTCATTTGGAGTCATTGAAGGCAGAGCTGCTCGCGTTTTAGGCGGACAAGAATTGTTTATGGTCGCATGTGATTCTGAAAGTTCTGTTAGAGTTGTTCGAGAGGTTTTAGGAATGGCTAAATCAAAGTTACCTTGTAAGACAAGGATTTCTTTTGAAAAAGTAGAAACAAAAGTGCCTTTGCTTGTGGCTGTTTCGGTTTGATAAAAAAGATATATTTAATTATGTCTGTGTTTTTTATTTCTGATGAAATTTAAAAGAGGCTTGGCGATTGTTTTTTTGCTTCTTGCAGTTTTAACTTTTTTATTTTCAATGCCTTCTATTACAGGATTAGTGATTTTTGATTCTGAATTTAATGGAACGATTAATATTTTAGGATTGATTTTTTTGATTATTGGATTAATATTATTTGGACATTCTCAAGCTCATGGAGCAACTCTTGAAAAAAGAGTCAGTGTTTACAGAGAGAGTCATAAAAAAGGAGGGGATGAAGATAGTCATTATTTTATGACTGACCCTGAACTTAGTTTTGGTCTTAGTGGAGTTGTTAGTCTATATGAATTTAGGAAAGAGATTGACAGTTATAGAGCTATGGGAAAAGAGGGGGAAGATTTAATAAATGTGATTCGTCAAGAATATGAGCCTCCTCTTCTAGAAATTGTTGCTTCCCATGATGAAGACAAGTCTTCTATTGCAGAGGATTTTTTGAAAGTTTTAAGTCCTGAAGAAGAGTCATTGGGTGAGCGGTCTTCTTATAAGAAATTGAGTAGAGAGGAGCGAAGAGAAATACAGTTGGCTTTTCGTAATTGGGAAGGTTCTCTTGATAAAAAGCAGAGAGAAGTTGTGAATAAATATGGTCTTACTGGAGAGGTTTCTGGGAGACATATGAAAATTAGGCAGAAAGGTTATGATGATAATCCTGTTACTGCATCTCTAACCCCTGGGGATTATCGTGCAGGTCGTAATTTATCAGGACACATTATCAAGATGCTTGAACAAAATATGAATAAAAATGGTAATTAATTTAGGAACTGTTTGTTCTAACTCGCACTGCAACTCCAGACAACTCTTCATAGGCTTCTTCTTGGTCTTCTTCAGTTATAAAAGCTAGTGTCTTGGGTAAATTGTCTATATTTTCATCTGCTAATGTCTTTTTTAAATCGTTAGTTACTTTTAATTCAATTCCTTTATTGTTACAATATCTTTTTAATAGATTATGTGGTCTTGAGAATCTGCCATCTAAATATACCATTACGTCTGTGCATCTTTCAGAAACCAATTTAGCAACCATCTTCATTTCTGCGCATCCTTTTTGAAAATCTGAGTGCCCATCTGGATATAACAAATACAATCTTCTTTCAATTTCCATGATTTTCAAGGTTTTCCACATGTTTTAAACCTTTTGACTTGGGTTTAGAAAAGCTTATAAAGTCTAATGGACACGTGTCCATTAATATGGACATGTACAAAGTTAAATGGACACGATTACAGGCTGAGATATTTAGATTTCTATGTATCAATGCTGGTAAGGAACTAAATCTAAGGAATATTGCAAGACAATTAAAAAAATCACCTACTGCCGTTTCTAACGCTCTTAAGGATTTAGTGAATGATGGAATTGTAAAATTAAAGAGGGCTGAAAATATGAACTTGCTTTCAATTGAATTTAATAGGGATAATCGAAGGGCGATTGAATTAAAGCGTGTTGAAAATTTAAAATTAATTTATGAATCCGGACTAGTAACCTTCCTTGAAGATAAATTTGGTGGATTTAATATAATCCTTTTCGGAAGCTATTCTAGGGGAGATGATGTTTGGACAAATAAAATAGAGGAATATAGGTCTGATATTGATATTGCAATAATTGGATGTAAAGAAAGGCAAATAGATTTAGAAGAATTTGATAAAAAATTAGGAAGAACAATAATAATTAATTTTTATTCTTCATTTGCAGAGATACATAAGCATTTAAAGGAAAATATTTTGAATGGGATTGTTCTGTCTGGGAGTGTGACCTTATGAATTTACCTAAAGAATTTGAATACTATATCGAAAAAAAGATAATTAAAAAACAAACAATAGATAAATCTAGATCTGATTTTTTGATTAAAGAAGCAAATACTTCTATGATTGGGTTAAAGAATAGACTTCAAGTAGCCCAAATAGATGAATTCAATGCAAATTCAATAATAAAAGATTGTTATGATATAATTATGGGTTTGATACGTGCAAAGCTCCTATTAAGTGGGTATTCAGCATCTGGCAGTTATGCTCATGAGGGAGAAATTTCATATTTAAAAAAATTAGGGTTTGCAGATAATGATTTATCATTTTTGAATGATTTGAGATATTTTAGAAATTCAATAAATTATTATGGTAAGATTTTAGATAAAGAATATGCAAAAAATGTTTATTCTTTTTTATTAGAAATATTTCCCAAATTAAATCATCTTTTTAATGAAGATATGAATAAATTTCTTAAACACAAGGCTAATTTCTTTAAATTTTTGAATAGTATTAAAGAGGGTGAGAAAATAGGTATAGTTGCGCATGCTAACTGCATTGATGGTATGGCTTCTGTTGTTTTTATGGTAGAGATTTTAAATAAAAAATATCCCGAGATTAAACCTGAAATTCATTTTTGTAAGTATGTTATTGGAGGTTTAGATAAAATCGGAGAAGAACTTAAGAATGGGAAAGTCAAAAAGATATTTATCTTAGATTTAAATGCAGACATGGATATGATTGAAGAATTGAAAGAAATTCAAAATAATTTTGACGTTCTCTTTATTGACCATCATCCGTTAAATCCCAAACTTCATATTGACGATAAAGTCATTAAAACTGAAGGAAAAGATTGTACATCTTTAGTTTTGTTTAGATTTGGTGAGGATATTATAGATTATAAAAAATGGAGTTGGCTTGCTTGTGTAGCCTCAATTTCAGAATTTGCTCACATTAAAGAAGAAAATCTAAAATTTGTACAAATATATTATCCAGATTTTAATCCTGATAAGAAAGATTCTGATGTTTTTAAGATTGTATTAAAATTAGCTTCTTTGGTTAATTATTATTCTAAAGATTCTATGAAAGCCTATGAAGCTGTATTAAATAAAGATTTTAATAAAATTGATAAAATTAACGAAGAAGTTTCTAGTGAAATGGAGAGGCTTGTAAAGGATTTTGAAGAAAACTCTGAAAAGCATTTTAACAACCATCTTTATTTTTATTTCTTTAAATCAAGATTTTCATTAGGCTCTAATCTCTCTACTACTCTATCCATCAAACATAAAGGTGCTACAATAATAGTTTTTTCTGAGACTGAAGACCCTAATGTGATAAAGGGTTCTGCTCGCAATAATGGAATCCCTTTGAAATATCCAATGAATGATATGCTTAAGGCAGGAATTAAGGGATTAGAAAAGACTATGGCTGGTGGTCATGCCCCTGCATCTGGAGCAAGCTTTATGAAGAAGGACTTGGATACATTTAAGAAACAAGTTATTGAATTTGTTAAATCAAAGATTAGTAATTCATAATTGTATAATTTTGCATAATGTTTATTAAGCAGGCGTGTTTTGTTTTTATATGGGTGATAAGAGTTCTTGGGTGAAATGGTTTTCCGAGCTTACTAATAAGGATATTTCAATTGCTGGGGGTAAGGGAGCGAGCTTGGCTGAAATGTATAATCATAAGTTTCCTGTTCCTCCTGGGTTTATAGTAACTGCTCAAGCATATGATTATTTTATAGAGAAGTCTGGTTTGAGACAGCAGATTTTCAATATACTTGCGAGCATAGATGTTGATGATACTAAACAGCTTGATTCTATGGCTAAAAAAGTGCGTCATTTAATTGAGGAAGCTTCTATGCCTCAAGACATGAAGAATGAAATATCTGAAGCTTATCAAATGCTTGATATTGACCATAAAAATAAGTTTCAGGGAGCGACTCATGGAGCTCTTGCAATACTAAAAAATTCTCACGAACCGCCGTTTGTTGCAGTGCGTTCAAGTGCGACGATGGAAGACCTTGCAGATGCTAGTTTTGCAGGACAACAAGAGAGTTTCCTAAATGTTAAAGGAGCTGATTCTCTAATTAGTTATGTAAAGCAATGTTTTGCGTCTTTGTTTACAGCTCGTGCAATATATTACAGAAAAAAGAAAGGATTCTCAAGTGAGAAAGGGTATCTTGCAGTTGTTGTGCAGAAAATGATTGACTCCCAAAAATCTGGAGTTATGTTCACTAAAAATCCTTTGAAAAATGATGGAAATATTATTATTGAAGCTGTTTTCGGCTTGGGTGAGGGAATTGTTTCTGGAATGATTTCACCAGACCATTACGTGTTGAATAAAAGTCTAGATGTATTGGATAGAAAAGTTTCGGATAAAAAAATAGCTCTGACAAGAAACTCTTCTGGAAAAACTGAAGAAGTTAAATTGAGCCATGAAATTAGCAATAGAGATGTATTAACAGGGCACGAGTTGAAAGTTTTAGGACAATACGGATTACAATTAGAAGAGCATTATGGAAAACCACAAGATATTGAATTTGCGATAGACCAGGACGGCGTTTATATTGTTCAATCTAGACCAATTACAACAAAATCTTACGACAATGTTCAGGAAATTGAAGGAAATGTTTTGTTTTCTGGATTAGCTGCTTCTCCAGGTGTTGCTTCTGGAGTTGTTAAGATAATTCATTCTCTTGACGAGTTATCAAAGATAAACAAAGGAAATGTTTTAGTTACAAAGATGACTAATCCGGATATGGTTGTCGCTATGGCAAGGTCTGTCGCAATAATTACAGATGAAGGTGGTAGTACGTCTCACGCCGCTATTGTATCAAGGGAAATGGGAATACCTGCTGTCGTCGGAACTCATAGTGCTACAACTAAACTCAAAGATGGTCAGATAGTTACAGTTGATGGTTTTACTGGTCGTATTTTTGATGGAAAGACTGTTGAAAAGAAAGTAGAGATTAAACAAATGCTTCCTACAAAGAGTATTAAGATTAAGGTAATAATTGATTTGCCCGATTATGCTGTTCGTGCTGCTTTATGCGGGGCTACTGGTGTTGGACTTGTGAGGTTAGAGACTTTGATAGCAACAAGCGGGAAACATCCTGTATGGTTTATTAAGAAAAATAAACTTAGTGAATATGTTTCTGTTTTGCATAACGGTTTGAGAAAACTTTCCGAACCTTTTCATGAGATATGGATTAGAACTTCTGATGTTAGAAGTGATGAGTTTAGACATCTAGAGGGCGCTCCGGAAACTAATGAAATGAATCCAATGCTTGGAGACCATGGTATTCGTTTTAGTTTGAAGAATGAAGATTTACTTGTGGCTGAATTTACTGCAGTAAAAGAATTGGCTGATGAATATAGCAATAAGATTTTTGGGGTTATGTTCCCTCAAATTATTTCTGTTGAAGAGTTAAGAGCCGCTAAAAAAATTGCTGAAAAAGTTAGATTTCCTTCAAATGTGAAAATAGGAATAATGGTTGAGACTCCTGCGGCTGTTCAAATAATTAATAGTTTATGTGAAGAGGGAATGAATTTCATAAGTTTTGGGACTAATGATTTGACTCAATATACTCTTGCTCTTGACAGAAATAACGAAGATGTTCAAAACCTTTATACGGAATTACATCCTGCTGTTTTGAATTCAATAGCTTATGTAATAAGACGCTGTAAGAAATATGGTGTAGAGACTTCCATATGCGGACAGGCAGGAAGTAAGCCAGAAATGGTTAAATTCTTGCTTGGAGAAGGAATTGATAGCATTTCAGTTAATGCCGATGCTGCGTATAATGTTTCTGTGATTATTAACGAGCTTGAAAATATGCCTACGCAGGGTTTTAAAGTATTGAAGAATGTAAATACTGGAGTTAAGATTAAACGTATTAGCTCGCAACCTCATGCCTTAGAGAGCCATTTAGCTCATGGAGGGATGATTTCGCCAATGAGACCAATGTTACATGCTTCAGATAAAGGAGTTCAGGGAGTTAATCATAATTCTATTATGAATTCCATTGAAAACTGGGGTAATGAAAATGAGGACTATAACCCTGGAAAAGGAGTTACTAGTGATGTGCCTAGTTTGAATGATTCTATTTCTGTGAGTTCAGAGGATTTTGAGTCTAAAAACTCTGAAGCTGAAGTATTGGATATGTCTTCAAACGAGATTACAAAGTCTGATTTGATTTATGAGGTGCAACAAGATATTATTTTTGATGCTATAATTATTTCAGAAGTTCAAAATAACCCTGCTTTACAGGGAATGCAGATGCCTTCTCAAGGTGAAGGATTGGAAGCTTAGTTGTTACTCTCAAGTGTATACACAATAGAAAGATTTAAATACCCTTTATTTGTAGTGTTATTATGGCATTAGATGATTTAATAAGAATAGGTAAGCAATCTACATCTGGAGAAGGTGCTAAAGGTAAGTATGAAAAAGATAAATCTAGAAATCTTACTTTAGAACTTGCTAAGATTGCCGGTACTGATAGAGTTAGCCCTCTTATCTACAATATGATTAAGAGTCAATCTCCTAATTATACAGAAACTAGACATGGAACAGAATATGGCAATTTTAGAGATGGGCAAGCTGAATTGTCTTTTAATGAAGTGCAACTAAATCCTGCTGAAGCTTTAAACGGTATTAGAGATGATAAAGTTGCTCCATATCTTTTAGATAGAACACCTTTTCAGTATGATGGTGTTAACACAGAGTTACTTCAAGCACATGCTATTGCTCATGACCAAAGTAATTTTAAAAAAGCTGATTCTGCTACCAAAAAGAAGAAAGCTAAAGAGATTGTAGCTGCTGAAAGTCAGAGACTTATTGCTGCGAAACTTAATCCTGGAATTGTAAAGTTAGGTAATACTATTGCTAGAGAAACCGAATTTAGTGAACCTATTTTAATGTTGGATAAACAGGCTGATTTGATTATTCAGCAATTTGGGCAAAGAGATCCTTCTTCATTAAGACAATATGGACTTGCTAGATATGAGGCATTAGATGATGCTTATAAACCTTCAGAGGCATATGAAATTGCTAAAGCTGTTGGAGAAAGTAATTAATTTTTATTGGCTTTGATCCTTCCTTGCTTCTATTAATTTGTCTATTACTTCAACCATTCTTTTCATGAATATTTCTGCTTTTTGTTGCCAGAATTCTACTTCTTGGGGTTTTACAACTCTTACATCTCCATGAGAGATTTGTTTGTGTAAAATAAATATGTTATGATACCATTTGACAAATTCTGATTTTAATATGCCTGTTTCTACGAAGTTTTCATGAAGCATTTTAGTGACGTGTTCTGGAGACGGAGGTAATTTGCCTAAAGTTATTAGGGCTGCCTGTGCTGCTTCAACCATGCACCAATAAACTCCTTCTATTGTTCCTAACAATGCCATTTTGCTTCGGTAAAGATGTTGAGGAGAGCGTTGTAATGCGGCATATACTGCTTCAGGAGTTGAATGTATTTTTCCCTGCATCATGAGTGCCTTTATTGGACTAAAGAAGCCCCCTATGTCTATTAGAACTTCTCCCGATCTTACTATGTTGAGGACTATAGGGTCTCCGTGCAATAAGTCTCGCCACCACGTGGTAAGTCTTATCGTGTTTATGTGTAAATCTCTATTATATTTTTGCTCTGCAATTAGTTTAGCTAATTCCTCGCGATACCATGCTGTTAATTCCATGTCCCAATTTATCGCCGCATCGTCAATTATTATGACTAAATCTATATCTGAACCTGGTTTGGCTTCGCCTGTTGATTGTGAGCCGAAAAGAATTGTTGCCTTGATTAGATGGTCAAATCTACGTTGTATTTTTGTTGCAAAATCCATTGCAAGATCTTTTTCATTGTGAAATCTTGGATAATTTTGAGACTGTTTGATTACCACGTTTTCTTTGTCGGTTTGATTATCAATTTGAGCAGATAGTTGCTTGTGATGTTTATTATGATGCTTTATTTTTTTATGATGGACGTGATTTTCTATTTGTTTTATGTTCAGTTTTTTTAATAGATTATTTCCTGATTTTTCAATTCCATGCCTTTCAGCCAATGCGCTCACGCGGGAAACAAGATTCCCGAGCTTGTCAGCCAGTTCAGAGTTATGCCTTTCCCTGAGCGCGCTTTCGGAAAAGTCGCCGTCGTCG
>CAYIGE010000037.1:0-8919 GCA_964362835.1 Candidatus Woesearchaeota archaeon | reverse complement strand
GTTCAGACGTGTGCTCTTCCGATCTATTGAAATATCTGTTCCAGACAAAAAAGGCAGATTAAATATTTTGAAAATCCACACAAGAGCAATGCCTATGAAAAAGGACGTTAATCTAGATGAATTAGCATCAAAGACTCACGGTTTTGTCGGTGCAGATTTAGAATCCCTAGCTAAAGAAGCTGCTATGTGTGTCCTAAGAAAAGCATTACCAGACCTAAATCTAGACGAAGACAAAGAAATACCTCAAGAAGCTTTAGAAAAAATGATTATAGGAAAAGAAGACTTTGACAACGCTCTAAAAGTTGTTCGCCCTAGTGCAATGCGTGAAGTCCTAGTAGAAACACCAAATGTTACATGGGACGACATTGGCGGTCTAGACGACTTAAAAGAATCTCTTAAAGAAGCTGTAGAATGGCCAATAAAATATAAAGAAAGTTTTGAAAGATTAGGAATAAAACCTCCGAGAGGAATTTTATTATACGGACCTCCTGGAACAGGTAAAACTTTATTAGCAAAAGCAGTAGCAAAAGAGTCAGAAGCCAATTTTATTAATGTTAAAGGACCATCTTTATTATCAATGTGGGTTGGTGAATCCGAAAAAGGATTAAGAAAAGTATTTGAGCGAGCTCGTCAAGTTTCCCCTTGTATTATTTTCTTTGATGAAATAGATGCTCTAGCAGGAAAAAGAGGAATGGAAATGGGTTCAAAAGTAACCGAACGTGTATTAAATCAAATGTTAGCCGAAATGGATGGCATTGAAGACCTAAAAAACGTAGTAGTTATTGGAGCAACTAATCGTCCAGATATGTTAGACGCGGCTCTAATGAGACCAGGACGTTTTGACCGAATTCTATTAGTAGATGTTCCTAATGAAAAAAGCCGTGAAAAAATATTGGACATTCATACAAAGAACATGCCAATAGTCCCAACAAAAGATGAAATAACCAACATAATTAACTATTTTGGAAAAGAAGCAAAGTTTACAAAATTAAAGACTATATCCAACATGTCATCAGATAAATTAGTAAATCAAAAAGAAGTAAATGTAAATAAAGAAGAAATAAAAGTAGATATTCAAAGTTTATCCGACAGAGAAAAACTACTTCAGTATCTTGTAAAGAAGACTGAAGGCTTCGTTGGTGCAGACATAGAAAGTTTTGTAAGAGAAGCAGCAATAATTGCACTAAGAAAAAACATCCAAACAAAAACAGTAACAGTAACAGACTTTGACGAAGCTCTAATTAAAGTTAAACCTTCCGTATCAGAAGACACTGCAAAGCGTTACAAAAAGATAGAAGAACATTATCTTAAGAAAGCAAAAATCGGAGGCCTTGAATTGGGTCCTTTGTATGCTAATTAAGAATACAAAGTTTTTTATAACTGTTCAGAGAAAGACAGGTATGAAAGACGACTCTCTAGATAAGAAAGCAGAAGAATCTCCACAAAGAGAAGACCACATTCATCAACATAGAGAAACCACTTATGTAACTAATACCTTTTCATGGATGTTAGCAATCGCACCAATTGAAACTTTCTACAGAGATAAATTACCCCATTCTCCTCCTCAAACACAATATAAAAGATAATTAATCTTCTTTCGTAGTAACATACTTAGTTCCATCTTCAAGGAGCAATATTGTATGTTCTGCTTGGGCAACCTTACCACCACTAACTTCTATCAATTGAGGATATTGATATAAAACTCCAGCTTGTTCAAGTTGTTTCATTGCAAGCATTCCACGTGAGCCAAATTTAGCATGTACCCATCTTGAAGCGAAAGGCAAAGTTTTATACTCATCAGCTATCCAAGCAAGAACGTCACGTGCAAACTTATCGCGCACAGCACCATCTTTATCAATACGATAAATTCCAGAACGACCACCATCACGAACACGACCATGCCCATTAGTAGCAAATGGTTCAGTAGCATAAAGCCCTTCTTCTAAAACATCTTTCTGTCCAGAGTCATAATTAGGAACAGTCCATCCTGCATGAACGACAAATCTCTCAATACTATGTCCAGACAAATTAGAAATAGAAACAAAACCAAATTTAACAATCGCTTCACTAATTTTCGCACCAATTTCAGTAAGACGCTTTCCAACAGCAAATTCAGAAACAGAAGCCGAAACAGCACTTTCAGCCGCCTCAATCAATTTCTTATTTTCTTCAGAATCATCAAGATCCATAGTAAAAGCAGTATCTGCAATATATCCATCAACAGAGATACCAATATCTACCTTAAGGAGACCATGGGCCAAAAAGGCATCTCCAAACGCAGGCGTGTAATGAGCAGCAATTTCATTTATACTCAAATTCACAGGAAAAGCAGGCTTAGCTCCAAGTTCAGCAATCTTCTTATCAATAAGCATAGCTATTTCAAATAAAGGCTTATCCTTAACAACAATGCCTCGAGCATATCTCCTTAATTCTTGAGCAATCTTGCCCGCCTTGATTATTTTATCAATAATTTGCTTTTCCATAAAATCAAGTAATAAACATGGTTTAAAACACTTCTCTTTAAGAGCCACAAAGAGTGCAGTTTACAGAATACAAAGACTTTTATAGGGATATAAAGTAAGCAAATAGTGAAAGCCAAATTAATTGTCATTTTACTAGGTGTTTTAATCATTCTAACAAGTTTAGCAATTGCATATAGAGAAGAAATTAAAGAATTCTCAGAAAACACTATGGATGACTACATTATAGAACAAATACAAACTATGCCTGAAGAACAGCAAAAAGAATTTGAAGAATTCAGAGAGTTAAAAATAGAAGATAAACTACTAAAATCTTGGAACATCAATAAAAAACAAGGAACACCACAATGAAGAGAGCAATATTTATTTTAAGTTTATTTGCTACATTTATCAGCCTAATGTTAGTTAATTTTGCTTCTGCTACAACAACAATTTCGACAAACACCACTTATTCGAATAACTGGCCTCATGACCTAAACAGTGTTTCAGGAGTTTTGTTTGTGCCCGCAGTAAACCAAAATCTAGTCAGCATTTCAAAAAACCCAACAGACACAGCACCATTTTGTTTAGTTTTTGATGGAAACACAAACCAAACTCTAGTTAATTCAACATGGGTTAACAACAAGTGCGATACAAACAATGTTGCCCTAATTGCGGGAAATCTATACAGAATAGGAACTGGTGCTAATTCCACAGTTTACAGAGTAACCTATGACCAAAGCTACTCTCCAGCATTCTATCCAGGAATAGGTAATTTTACAGGAGGATGTTATGGATGGGGCAATTGTGGTGAATTCTACACAACAGCATCCACTATGTATTCAATAGAAAGTATAACTCTGTCTCAGATTACATCTCCGCAGCCTCCAGTTCTATCCGTAATAGGCACAAAAAACATAACTGAAAATCAAACTCTAACGATTCAGTTGTCTGCAACTGATCCAAACTCAGAAGATAAATTAGTTTTCCTTAGTGATGCTCAAACAACTCTCCCTTCAGCTTCCTTTCTAAATTCAACATCTGGAAAATTCACATGGACACCAAACTTTGATGATCAAAGTTTTTACTATGTCACTTTCTATGTAACTGATGGACAATTTGTAGATTATGAAACAGTAATGATCCAAGTAATAGATAAAAACTTTGCAACTATAACAATCACTGGAAATGCAAGCATAGGAAATACTCTCTTCTTAAATATAAATGACCCATTAAATGCAAATGGAGCATACATACTAAGTGCTTCCCTCGGAAGCTCTCCCGGAATACCTCTTGGAGATGGAAGAACACTACCATTAAACAATGATTGGCTATTCAACCTCGTTTTATACAACCCAGCATTACTAGGATTTGTTCAATCAGTAGGCAATCTAGATTCTCAAGGAAATGGGCAAGTTATATGGAACATTCCAAATCTCCCATTCTTCCAAAATCTTAACATTTATTTCAGCTTTGTAAGCTTAAACCCAAACAAGCCTGGACTAAAAGCAATCACTGCTATAGCTCCGGCAGTTAATGTAACAATCCAATAATTAACTTCTTCTAATTCTTCTTTCTTTTGGAACAAAATTAATCAAACCTTTTCCATCAGAGAAACCACAACCAAAAACATCTTCTCCATGTTTAACAACATACATTCCCTTTTCTAAAACAATATCCAAATTATGCCCATTCATCCACTTATCAACCTGCTCGTCTTTAAGATTAACAACATTCTTCACAATTTGGTCTTTCAAAAGCAAAGCTCCATCAAATCCAAGCCTCATAAATTCCATGTCCTGCTTGAACAAATATAATCCAATGAATTCAACATTTGATATATCAGCTAAATTATAGAGTTCATCAATGGTCAGGTCTCCAGAAAATCCTCGTATTCTTTCTTTTCCAGTCTCAAATAAAACAGGAGGCAAAGTAGTAATTCCAAATTGAGAGTTAAGCTTCTCAATTAACTTCTTTCTCATCTTTGTATTGTAAAATTCAACTTTCATGTTAATTAGGGGTAGCAAAGAGACTTAAGAATTGAGTTTGAAGAAGAGTACCCTAATACGGTTGCATCTGAAAGAATAATCTCGGGAAAAGCAGACAATTGATCACTATAAATAGGAACCGCTGGAATAGTAGTTCTCTTTTCCATAAAAGACTGCAATTTATTAGAACGATACACTGTAACAATACCAAGATTAGTTAAATCAATAAGATGGGAAGAACTCATAGGATCTAAAGTATCTATCTTAGCCAATACAGCCCCTGTAACATCATCAATAATTACAAGAGAGATACTACTATTAACAGAATTATTAATACCAAGTAACTTAACCCCTACACGAGAAGATAAAGAGTCTATATCAATTCCATTAGGTAGAGGAACACTGCTAGGAATAGGGAGTTGCACATTAAAGAGATTATTTGTAGCAAAATATTGATGAATAAATCCAACACCTGATAGAGTTCTTTGAAAAATACTACTTGAGGCAGGAAGAGTAGCATGATTTGTAAAATAGCTCTGTCCTTTAGTACAACTATCAACAGCTGTAAGTTGTAGAGAGCAAGAATCATAAATTAAATTGTTCATATTAGAATCATAATATGCTAAATAAATTCTATTCTTTAATGAAGAGGTAATAATTCCTCCAAACCCTGTCGGTGCAATTGTAACAGTAGTTACAGTCTTAGCGTTTGTACACCCTTGAGAAGATAAAGTACAACGATTAATATCTACTAATCCAGCAGTAATAGAACGACCTACCCAAAACAAGTCTTGAGAATTAGGGGAGGTAGAGTATAAAGTCGGAGTAACGTATTGTGAATAAGGTTGCCCAATAAAAATACCATTATCATCTGTAGTATTAAAAAGTCCATCGATTCCTAAATCATAAAGGTAGAGTTGAAATGAAGAGGAATTATAACTATAAAAAGAAACTGTAAAATAGCGGTTGTCCAATCGTTCCATTTGATAAACAGAAGATGTTTTTGAAGAAGTTCCAAGTCTCTGTGCAAAAACTGAAGTAACATCTAAAGATTTACAATAAGGAATTACCGGATCTGATGAAGAGGGAGGCGTTATAGGATTTACAATAGATGCTGAAGCAGATCCAGTAGATGAAACGAGACTAGCACTAACGACACTTTTATCAGTACTACTAATGTCAAAGAAAAAAGCGATTACAAAAAACCACAATAGCATAACCAATACAGACAAATACTTTCTTTCCATAACAAAACAAAGAAAATACCTGTATAAATACATATTGTGTAATAGATTAACAAACTCCTACAAATTCAACTTTCATTTTCCATTCATTTTAAAATATTTATTTACCATATCCTTATGAGTAAAAGCCAAATTCATTTTAGCAATCTCTACTTGTGAAAACCACCCACAATCAGAGACCTCCCAGTTTTGATTGATTTTACCAGAAATCTCAATATCAAAAACAAAGACATTAGCATGCAGACCTAATCTCTTAACAAACTCTTCGTGCAAAAATAATAATTTAATCTTCTTGACATCGTAGCCAGTCTCCTCTTTCAACTCGCGAATCATTGCACTTTCAGCAGTTTCCCACTTCTTGATATGCCCTCCAGGCAAACACCATTTACCACCTTCAACAATAGCCTTAGAGCGTTTTGTTAAAAGCACTTTTCCATTTTTTAAGATAATTCCACTAGCAGAATTCTGTATCCCTATAAAATTCATGATAAATCTAATTAGTCTCATTCCACTTCCTCCATCAACTTAAGCTTAGCAACAAAAAAACCTTCACTATCATTATCTTGCGGGTAAATTCTTGCACACTTAACCATCTCATCACTATACATATCTCCTTCCCAAGAAGTTACTCCGGGACGGCATTTCAAAGGCAAATGCACTTTTTCAAGTGAAACTGGAAAATTCTTCAAAGCAAAATTAACCACATCTTCATTTTCTTCAGGAGAATGTGTGCAAGTAGAATAAACCAACACTCCACCTACTTTCAAACATTTAATAGCATTTGCAATTAACTTCTTCTGCTCACGAGAAAGTTTCTGAACAACTTTTAAATTCCACATCAAAAAGGTTTTAGGCGAGCTACGTAGAGTACCTTCTCCAGAACATGGAGCATCTAACAATATCTTATCAAACTTAAATTTATTTTCCGCCAGTCTTTGACATAAACCGACCCCATCATTTCTAATTGCAACATAATTCATCACCCCACAACGCTCAAGATTCGCAGCCAGAATCTTAAGTCTATCCAGTTTCACATCATTCGCAATAAGTGTCCCAGTATTATTCATCGTAGAAGCAATTTGAGTAGTCTTGCTACCAGGAGAAGCACAAACATCAAGTACTCTCTCACCAGGCCTAGGCTCAAGTGCAATAACACTCATCATGCTACAAACTTCCTGTATATAGTAATAACCAAGTAAATGTTCAATAGCATTCCCCAATTCTCCAGGTTTAAGTTGCTGGTCAACAAGCATTATTTCAGGATGCTTTTCAAAAGGTTTAACAACATTCCATCTCTTTCTCAAACGACTAAATAACACGTCAGATGAAATTTTTAGAGTATTACATCTAATATAATTAAGAGGTTTAATGTGAACAATCTCATTATATCTAGCAAAATCATCACCATTAGGCAAAAGCTTTTTCATTCGTTCTTCAAACACAATTTTCATCTCTGGACGCATATCCTTAAACGAGAAAAAGGATGTTTTAAGTTTATGCAAACACTATTAAATAAATAGGACATAAAAGAATATGAAAAAGTTTCTAATTGGGATAATTCTAACAATGATAATATTAATTGGTGCAACAATTACCTATCAACAACTAAATGCAAAATCATCAGAAATTCAACAAAATCAAAATAGATATTTACAGGAAAATTATATTAATGAAGAAAAAATAGATATCAAAGAGATTTCGCCCGAAGAAAAAGCATGGAATCAAAGGATAGAGTCCGCATTAGCACCAGTTAATTGCCTAACTCCAGAACCAAGAAAATTTGGAGAATTATTTTACAATGGTCCACTAATAGACGCTCATATTCATATCGCAGACATACCAGACAACAACCCATTAGATGGAGAACCAGAATACAATGAGGAAGAACCATTGCTAGGAGTAAATACGAGAATTACAGACATCATCTGCACATTAGAAAAGGAGAATACGAAAAAAGTCTTTGCATTTTTCCCAGTATATAAAGAAATATCGGTGCAAATGATAGAGATAGCCAAAAGAACAATGGAAAAATATCCAGATAAATTTGTCCCATTTATTATGCCTCCAGACAACGATGACTCCAAAGAGGGATTCCCGACAGTAGATGCTCAAGCTTTGCAAAGTATGTTAGAAATAGAACCAAATCTATTCAAAGGATACGGAGAAATTGGATTATATGCTCGGGGAGACCACGGAGGACCAACAGGAGCACCTGAACTTCCACCAGATAACCAAAGACTTCTTGACATTTATCCAATAGTTAGAGAAAACAATCTAATAGTCTACTTCCACTTAGGCGAGGCTCAACAAGAGAGTTTTGAAGCAGTCTTAGAAAATAATCCTGAAATTAATTTCGTCTGGCATGGAGATCAATTAATACCATATGAAAATGGAATACAAAACCTAAAACATATTGATGAAATACTAACAAATCACCCAAATGCATACTACGGAGTAGACGAGCTATATGGAGATGAATGGTTACTTAAACCAGAAACAAAGAAAGAGGACTTTCTAAAGCACTTTGATAATTATAAAACACTCTTAAAAAAAGACACAACAACATGGAAAGCATTCATAGAAAAGCACCCAGACCAAGTTTTGTGGGGAACAGATAGAGGTTGGAGTGCACCTTGGTCCGCAGACGAAGATGTAGGTATAACACTAACAAACTATGCAAGAGCATTCATAGCTCATCTTAACCCAGAAGTCCAAGAAAGATTTGCATACAAAAACGCAGAAAAACTATTGAGTAACTAAGGATAAATCTTTATCAAGAAAATATTTCTTTATAACATATTCAAGATTCATAATCTCTAAAAACAAGTTTTTGCCCTTTGTCAGTCAATTTAATCAGTCTAGAATCTTGCAAATGAGCATAAAATAAACGTCTTCCTTCTAATTCAATAGAACTATCAACATGAAGCTTTAGAACTTGAGGCCTTTTTTCAACGACAAGAGCAACTAAATCTTTAGGTGCTTTAGGATAAAATATATCAACCTTAACAACAGAAATATCTTTCTCATCCTTAAATTCTAATAATTTAGCATTGCCTGGATAAACACTACCCTTATATTCAAGAAAAACAAAAAACCCTCCACCACACCTAAATGAAACGCCATCTACATAACTTCCTGCAATAACTTCCGAGTCTTGTTTCGATGAGAGTTCAGAGGACACAATTATCAAAGAATAAGAAGTTTATATTTATATGTGAAGTTAAATGA
>CAYIGE010000036.1:0-9040 GCA_964362835.1 Candidatus Woesearchaeota archaeon | reverse complement strand
CGAACAACAGCCCAAGAAGGAGCCCACTTAGTTCTGCGAGCATGAACTGCCAATACAATTTTCTTATGATAACTTTCAGTCATTTTATTCCTTTATTCCTTCAAGTAATTTCTTACCTTTCTCAGTTAAAATTCTTCCTTTAACTTTCACATCAGTTGATTTAGTTAAAAGCTCAGCAGTCTCTCCCTGTTGTAAAATCAATCTTAATATTTTTCCGCTTCCTTTAGCAAAATGTGGTGGTTGTTTTCCTCGGTCTTTTCTATTTCCATATCTAGTGCGCAGTCTCTCAACTCCAACACTTCCGCGTAAATAAATTTGTCTTAAAATACTTGCAGTTCTGTTATACCAAAAGTTATCATCTCCAATAGGACGCTGTTTTCCATGTCCGCTTTTAACAAAGAAAACCCATTCAGGAGCCTTAATTTCATCATATTCTTTTAAAGCACTAGCCAGTAAAGAATTATATTTTCCAGCTTCAATAGTTCGAACACCATTCATAAAGACTACTAAAAAAGACGCTTTATAAAACTTGCTTTATTCATATTACTTGCGATTCATTCGCTTCATAAGGATTATAGTAAACCCTATTATCCTATAATTATATTTTCCTGGAAGCCCTTCCATTAGTTTTTGGGCAACTTCTTCCATTCTCGCTCTATCGTTAGTTGCACTCTTTAATAGTTGAACTTTAATCACTTTGCGAGTCTTAAAAGCACTAGCGAGATGGACAATTCCTGTCTGTGTAATCCCATTCTTCCCAATCTGAAATGTAAGTGTACCTATCCTCATGAGAATCTAACTCCTCCAGCAGGTAAAGCAGATAGTAATTGTTCTTTATTTAATTTTTTTATGTCATTTATCTTAGTTAAAACAACAGCTTTAGTTTTATCTATTTTTCCAGGAGAAACAGAACAAATTATATCTTTAACATCAACTGTCATTTTAGGCACTGCACGTAAAACGCCCTGTTGCATAACAACAACAAGTTCCAAATTAATTACTTTATTTTTAATTTTCCCTTTAACAGACCAAGAACCAACATTCATATCATCAGTTTTACTCAATTGAGATAAATTGAATATATCTACATTAGTTGATTTATGTCCTTCTTTCCAAGCTCTGCTAAAACATCCTGTAAATATAGCACACTCATTAATATCCTCTCCGGTAACAGCTGAAACAGGAGCCAGAATAACCCCGAAAGGAGAGCCCGGAGATTTAGTATGCATAACAATCATTTCTTTCTTCATTTTCTTCATTTCATGTAATAGAGTATCATTTTGTTCAGCGCTCTTGCCCCCAACAACAAGCTTACCACTAGATGTAAAAAACCATTTATATTTTTTATAATCAATCATCCTAGTCAAACAAAAAATCAGTATATTAAGGTTCCTAGAGGAAACTAAAATTTAAGACCGCCGCCCAAACTAACGGTAAGTGAATGATCATTAAAGTCTACATCTGCTTCTCTTCCAAGTTTATGAAACTTCTTATCTAATATGTCTTGCGTACCTACTTCAAGAAACAAGAAATTTCCATTTCCAATACCCGCTCTAACCGATGCTACTAAAGAGCCGAGAGTCATATCTACCATTTTATATTTGCTAACCCCATCATATTTATCATGCCTATCATATCCGTTTGTTGCAACCAAATCCTCTCTCCATATTTTGTATCCTAATCCTAAAGATATACCGTCAGAAATTTTTGCTTCTGCTCCTACAAATAATTTCGGAAAAAAGATAGAGTTCCAAATAGGTCCAGATTTTGTGTTTATTGAGTAATATGTTAAAGCAGCACCATATCCTCTTCTATCTGTTCCGACTGCATTAGTATAATTTCTTTCAGGAAAATCTCCTTGATAAGCTCCACTAAGTTCGATCTCTAGCCCAGCTTTCAATAAAATTGTTTCATCAGCCAATCCTAATCTAGGACCAAACCTCAAAAATCCTCCGGCCCTAGGTCCAACTTCAACTTGATCTTGAGCTATTGGTCCAGGCTTTCCAAAAGGATCTGCATGGTGAGGCGGAAGATTTCGAACATATTCAGGAACATTTCTTACCCTCTTTACGATTGAACCTCTATATATCGCGCCCATTTCTGAAAAAAATAAGGAAGTATCTTCTTTTTTATCTCCGTTATCTGCGATTACTGTAGCTACTCCAGCGCCTCCCATAAGTGCTCCTATTCCGACCCCAATACGACCATCCCCTGGAGGAACATTTTTACATGCAGAAAGACCTAAAACGCTAGCTACTAAAATTCCTGCAAGTTTAGAAACCATCAAAAAAGTTGTATGAACTGAAATAAAAATCTATCTTATTGCTAACAAGTAGTAATTATATTTTAAACAGGTCTCAAATGACTCCATTTATCCAAAGCTTCTCTAAGTTCTGGATTAAACTTTGCATGATTTTCTAAAGTCTCTCCTTCATGCACAGCATCTATTGCTTGTCTAGCCGCCATTGCTCCAGCGCGAGTCCCACGAGGGTGTCCATGAATTCCTCCAGAGACAAGCATAACACATTCATTTCCAAATAGCTTCATTAAATCAGGCACAAGTCCAGGATGTAAACCTCCAGATGTAACTGGGAAAGCTTGTTTCAGTCCATGCCAGTCTTGAGCAAATCTCACGTTCTTAATTTCACTTACTCTCTTCTCGCGTAAAGTATCGCCAATATTTCTTATTTCAGAAGCAGTTCCGACAAGTTTTCCAACAGCAGTTCCAGAATGTATTTGATCTACACCCATCATTCTCATTAATTTAGCAAGCATGTACATGCTCATTCCATGTTTAGGACTTTTGTCAAACATCGCGTGCATTGCTCTATGTGCATGTATTGCCATTCCATAATCACCAAGCGTTTCACGTAAAGTTTGCACAGCAGAATTTCCAGAAACCACGACGTCAATCATAGCGTGCTTAAACCCATAGTCGTGCAATAATTTAGCACGCTTTTTCATTAAATCGGTTTCAGCAGTTATGTTAATATAAGCATCCTTTCTATCTCCAGTTTGATGTTCTGCCTTATCGCGCAATTTAGCAAGCAATCTAACACGCTTATCAAAATTATTAAATTTGGTAGAAGTTAAGTTTTCATCGTCTTTTACAAAGTCAAAGCCACCCATCCAAGTTTCATATCCAATCTCTGCATGTTCAACATCTGAAAATCCAATCTTTGGTTTTGGAACAGCACCAAGCATTGGGCGGTTGTAAACATTCATCATCTTTCTTATTCCATGCATTCCATGTCTAGGTCCAGGAAAATGTTTCATATAAGTTTTAGGAAAATGAATATCAAGCAATCGTAAATTATCCAGAGCTTTCATACCAAAAATATTTCCTCCAATTCCACTAAGTAGTTGAGGACAGTTTCCAGGCTCCCACAAATCAAGTGGATAAGAAACCTTCAAAATATTTCCTTCATGATGATATGCATGAGCCATCAGTTTTTTCATGCGTTTAGGCATCTTAAACAAAGTAGTCCATGTTCCAGTAGAACTTTCAGATGCTATTCTTCCCATGGCTTCATTAGTTGAAATTTCAGAAGCAGGTTCAAAATAAAACAATGCTATCAACTCGTCCTTAGCAGGTCTATATGACGGATCTACAAATTCCAAATACCATTCAACCTTCTTTTGCATATCTAATAAAACTCCTTTTATATTATAAATCTATGTTCAAGTGCTTGCCATAATCCGCACTTGAATCATCCAAAAGTCTAAACAAAACAAAGAAAGACTTTTTAATTTTACAATATTCCTTTCTTTCCAACTTCAAGTATAAAGAAGCCACCTTCAAATGGTTGAGCAGCATCTTTCAACTTAACATCCACATTAACTTTCTGCGTACAAACAGGAGTTCCATCAGGGATTTTTATTTCTATTAACGCAGCTCCTGTAGAACCAGAGTAAGCACCCAAATCATTCCATATATTCATAGGAGTAGCAAAAAGACCTTCAGCGCCTTTCTGCCCAATTTTTCTAATGCAGTTATCTGTACCCGCGGTATCTAATTGGATTCTATATTGTATTGTACTTCTAGTGATGGACTGTCCATCTGGATGTTGAACGCCTATAGCGACATTAAACTGTTTGTTTCCTGGTTTTAAAGTAACGCTATTAGTTGAACCTAATTTTATTAAAAGATTTCCAGAATCATCTCCAAACAGACCAACAATTTCATTCATAACTTGTTCATTTAATGTATCTACACTTGATGTTGCTCCAGTAAATATTGTTCTTACGAGAACAAGTCCAAGAATAAGCATACTCATTCCAATAACAATTACTACAATAGTCCCTATAGAAAGCTCTAAAGCTCCCTCTTTATTAGCCAGCACCATAATTACTCAAATCAGGAGTTCCCTGTAAGTTTGAAATAGCATTACCAACAAAATAATACAGATAAATTGTCAAAGCAATTCCTAAAACGAAGCCTATAATCGTCAAAATAAGTCCCCACTTAGACCATTTATTCTTACCATGTTTAAACTGGTGCAACGCAAACCAAAATCCTACAAAACCAAATAAAATTCCAGCAACCCCAGAAACAATAGAAAGAATACCTAAAATCACTCCAGCAACTCCGGCACTATTATCCTTGTGCTTAATCTCTTTATCAATCATCTCTTTACTAGCCATATAACGACAAGTCCGTAAGTGTTTATAAATATTGCGTAAAACATCACATTTATTAGCACGAATTATTTAAAGTTAAAATCAAAAAAACTTTGAGTCTATGTTTTAGTTTTTTGGATGCTTAAGATTCTAAGACAATTTAAAAAGTAGTGTTTCTAAAGAATCTTGACATGAGAAAAGGGGTTTCTCCACTTATTGCAACTGTAATCTTAATAGCAATAACTGTAAGTTTAGCATTCATAATTTTTAGTTCAGGCAAGAAATTTATTACTCAACTTTCTCCAGCACCTGACTGCAGCGATGTAGTTTTTGACGCAGGAATATACAAAGATGGAGAAAGTTATACTTTAGAAGTAAACAACCTAGGGAGTGAAGAGATTGAAGGATTTAATATTATTATAACAGATGAACTTACAGGAAAATCAGATTTAGAAGCAATTCCATTCCCTGTTGAAGCAGGACAGTCCCTCTCAAAAGCAATTAATTTAAAAGAGGGCATTTTAGGTAAAGAATTAAGTCTGGTTCCAATAGTAAAAAATTTAGAAGATAAAGAAATTGCTTGTGACTTTAAAAATGCTCAACAAATCGCAGTAACTACAACAAATTAAATGACCTCGGGGGGAATCGAACCCCCGTAACTCGAGCTTCAGTCGAGTGCTCTCCCATTGAGCTACGAGATCTTCTTATCAATAAAACCCAACAGAAAACCACTTTTAAATGTTTTTAGTTAACTCCTTCTCCAGATAATCTCTCCTAAAAAAGGATAATCCTTTACAGTTTTATCAACGTCTCTAGAAGGCCATTCTGCAAAAATGAAAGTTTCATTTGGCACTTTTCCAAATAAATCAAGCTCTAGTTTAGAAATTGCATCCGCCCTTTCACGATAGTAACCATCCCTAATAATAAAATAATAAGTTCTTAACCCACTCTCTTCTGGGCAATTGCCTACAGATACAGCAATAATGCGATCATGATTTTTAGCAAAGTCTATTGCCCCACTTTCGATATAACCGTTTCTTTGCATTATAATTCTTTAAGTCTTTAGTAAATAAATATGATTATGTCTAAGTGTCTCCTAAAAGAACACTTTGAGCACAAGAAGTTTGCTCATAATCAAAAAGTCCTTGTGTTTCGTTCGTTGGACTTTTGGATGTTCAAAGTTTTCATCAGATAAACTTTGACATGACAAACTTCTGTGCAACAAATTCCTATTTAGAAGAATTTGTTTGCATCCAAAAAACTAAATTCAAAGTCTTTTTGATTATCAAAAAAGTGTGAGTCAGGCATAGGCCAGATTCTGTCGAAGCTTGTCTTTGCAGACAAACGCTGCGTGCTAACATCTTTCTAAGCCCACGGTTAAAGTGGTTGCATCAGCGAAGTCGCCCGTTTCATCATATCTCCAGTCTCTTAGCTTCCCTCACAGTTCATTGCTCAACTGGAGCTGTGTCGTTTCTGTTGCGGAGCTCTGTCTCGCGACAGCCACCCTTTCAAGTGGTCGCCTTTATTTCTGATGTCCGGACCTTCCTCAAAGGAGAATTCATTAAAATTCTAGTCTATTGAAAGACGCCTTCGGAGTTAGCTGCCCGACTCACAAATTAAATCAAAAATAGCTATATTTAAAACTTGCTATATGGTAAGTTTTAAGCACACTAACATCAGTTAATAACGTTTAAAACTATCTAATTCATTAAATATTGTGATGAAATTTGAAAAGAAAGAATCAAGGAAAGAAAGAATAAAAAGAAAAATCAGGGAAGAAATATCAAGAGCTTACAAACATAAAAGATGGATAGTAGGAGTGATTTCCTTATTAGTTTTAATCGCAATTTATTTATTTAAAGATTCAGCCTCAATAACTTTAAGATATTCAACATTTATCGGATTAATAGTAGCATTTTATATCATAGACCATTTATTTGACATACAATTCAAACTAAAACATTATCTTTTTGTAATAATAATCGGCACAGCAACATTATTCCTTAGCCATCTTTATTTTATATATCCTCAATATGATAAACTCCAGCATCTTATACTTCCAACGTTTCTCTGTTCAATAGTTTTCTTTATGATTAACAAGCTAAAACTCGCCTTAAAATGGAAAGTAACATTTACAGTATTAGGTGTCGTAGGACTATTGGGAATGTTTGAGATAACAGAATATTTACTAGATTTATTATTTAATTTGAAACTTCAAGGAGTTTATTTAAGAGACATTAAGGGACTTGAGAAATTCCACTTAATCCTAAACCCACTAGATGATACAATGGCTGATATGTCCTTTGGCATCCTTGGTTCTTCTTTATACGCAGTTTATGCATGGATTAAACATTCAGGATACGTTAAATGATTTCTCATATAAAAAACTTTGAGTAGTTTTTTGGATGTTCAAAGTGCGACGATTAAACTCAAACACTTTGACATAAAACTATTTAAACAAACCATATCTAAAATAATTATGGCGATAAAAAGAGACGACAATTTTGAAGATGATGAAGAAGAAAAGTTACAATCAAAGTTTTCAGCAGGTTTCCCAACTGTAATCTTTGGTATAATCTTTTTAATCCTTACAGAAACATTCTTTTATCTTTTAAGTGAAAAAACCTCCTCGCAATTTGGATTAACTCAAATAACGTTTGCATTAATGCTTACAATAATAATAACTTTATTTCTTGGATGGGTTAGATTAATAATAAGAGGCAACAAATACACAGGCTTATTCATAGGATTATTAGGAACAGCTGCAATGGTGTATGCTTTAAGATTAAAATATCAAGGCATTTACACAACAATATTTGCAATCATCTCATCATTGTTAGTATTAAGTTATATAATAATACAATTTGTTAAGGTTACGAAGAAATAATTAATTTGTTAAACTGGCCAGTCCAGCATACACGCTGCCAACTGAAATTATATTATAAACCATAAGACTAACTGTAGTAATAGCACGCTGTAAATGGTTTCTTTCTAATTCTATCACATCATCATAATCTCCTCTTGTTCTAGAGATATATTCCGCCAAACCTATAAGAGGAATAATATCCAAAAGTCTTAATCTATATTTACAATCTCGTTCCATTTTTGTTTATGAAATTATTTATTCTTCACTTGGGCAAGAAGAAATTCAAGTTCAGAACCAAACTCTTTGTCTGAAGGTCTAAGAGTCTTAGATTCTATTACAGCATTAATACCTGGAACTAATCCGTGTCCTCTAATTTCTATTCTATCAATACTTCTATTTCCATCATCATCAAATCCATAACCTGACTTCCAATCACCAAGTTCATAAGACATTAGCGCAGTACTTCTCAATTTATCTTTGTCATGTTGATGCCTATCCTCAAAATAAATCATTGAACCATATATTGTAAAGGCTAGTGCGATAACAGGTACTTGAGGATTAGTTCCTAAATACTTTATAGTTTTTCCAATCCAATTATCTGCCATAAAAAACAATCAAAATGATACTATTTAAAATTAATGATTAATAATAAATCAAAACGCGCGTACGCAGGAAAACTTTAAGCAAATTAATTTGTGAGCCTTGATTATATTTAATGTAACCAAATTCTGATAGAAACTTTCAGAGAAAATAAATTTCTCATTGAAAAATTTCATTTGAGGCTATTAGTAGTTGTACACTGAACCCCTCGTTGCCTTAGGGTGTACATGCCAACTCTATCAACGTGATCTTCTTTCACGGCCTTAGTTGTTTCGTCTTGCGGATGGCTTCGTGCTTAGATGCTTTCAGCACTTATCCAAACAATGCGTAGCTACGCGGCCTGCTTCATAACAACCGCTTACCAGAGGCATCCGAGGATCGTTCCTCTCGTACTAAATCCTCGTTCCACTCAAACAACAACGCGCCTTGCAGATATCATACAAACTGTCTCACGTATATACTCTAATCTTAATTTTTTCGATTAGTATGGACTATACCTTCACCTACATAGTTTTGAAACTCCTAGAAAACTTTTTCTAAAAGTGTTGTAGGGATCAGCGTTTTAATAATTCTAAGATGTCAAAGTGTTAACACTTTGATCAGCCAGAAGTTTTTTCTAAAAACTTCTGTATGTTACGTCTTTCGTGGAGATCAATCCACACGAATTATTCCAGATTTTGTCGGCAATTGACATGCCTATTCATTTCAGAAATACAGAGATTCGAAAATCTCTGTCCTTCAACATTGCTGTTGAAGTAATCTAAGTCTCTACGGGGTTATACCTCTTAGGGTAAACTTCCCTCGGTATTCTCATTCCCTTTAGCGGGAAAGAATTCACCGATATGAGCTGATTCTATTTTTCGTTTGATCACTCAAACGGAACGCCGTAAATTTTGATAGTATGCGATTTGGTCTAGATTCGTTAGTTTTTGTTTACGTTCTTAACCCAGCTAA
>CAYIGE010000035.1:0-9087 GCA_964362835.1 Candidatus Woesearchaeota archaeon | reverse complement strand
AGCATCCAATAAAACCCATAGAAGTTTTAAAAATATTAAATAAAACTGAGAGAGAATATGATAACGTACTTCGTCTTTTTACCGAATTAGTGAATGAAAATCTGCTGGTAAAAACACCTTACGGCTTTCAAGTTAAGAAGAATGACAAATCAAAAACCCTTTATGATATTATTTATCATTGTTTAAGCAACGATTTGAATTATAATTCATTGATAGACTCAAGCCTCATGCAATTTGTAAGTTTAGCTTTAAAGCAAAAAGAAATAACTTCTAAAGATGTAACCTTAAGTCCTAAAACTTTAAAGAAATATATAGATATCTTGAATGAAAATAGTTTAATTCTGATTATCTCAGAAAAACCTTTAAGAGTTAAAGTATTTTATAACATCCTTTTGAATAATCTGCTAGTATATTTTGGATACAAGCACGAAGTCATAACTGAAGATAGTACTGATTATCTTGAAGAAATATCTCGAGAACTTGCCTTATTTAAAAAATTAAGAAAAGGAAAAGAGCAGAGATATAATCAAATAATAGGGGAATTAGAAGTATATTTTATCCATCATAGTCTTTCTTTAGAGGGTAATCCTATTACTTTGCCTCAAACAAGAAGAATATTAAAAGATAAGATAATCCCATCAAACCTTAGAACTTCAGATGTTGACGAGATAAAAAATTATCAGAAAGCTCTTTTTCAGATGATTCAGGATAGTCAAAGTAAAAGACCAATAACAATTCCAACTATCCTCAATTATCACGAGTTAGCTATGGCCAACAACTCTGAAATTGCAGGAAAAATAAGAAAAATAGAAGTTTATATTAAAGGAAATCCTCAATTCAAGATAACTAAAGCAGATAAGTTAGAAGAAGAGTTAAATAAGTTGTTAAAAGAATATAACTATTTTATTAATAAAAAATCATCTCTGAAAGAAACTTTAGCTTTTGCAGTTTATTTTCACAATGAATTTCAGCACATTCATCCATTCATAGATGGAAATAGTAGAACAACGAGATTAATAACCTTTCACTTGCTACAATCAAAAGAGATTCCTATTATTGATATTCCATTTGGCTTGCTCGAGGAATATCTAAGCTACACGAAAGGCTCAAAAAAAAGAGAAGATCCAAAACTTTACAGAACTTTACAGAAGATATTGCTATTCAATCTTAAGAAGATAAATGAAAAGTTGAAATAATATTTTAACCAGCAATGAGACCATTTTGGTATATTAGTGGGCCGTTTTATGTACAAGTTTAGTACAGCATTCTAAAGATCTTAAGGATTTATAAGGATTGTCGAGATTAAGAACTCAATATATCCATCAAGCCATAAGCAGTTAATGAAAAAACTCCAATGTCAATAAATGCACCAGTTACCATTCCTGCAATTCCTGCACGAGTTTTAGGAATTCTTTCAGAATGATTCTTAACATCCTCAGCTTGAGGACCAAGATTATAATCAAGAGTGATAGCTCTATCTATAGAGTCAATTACAAAACCAACAGAAGTATGATAAGCTCCTCTAAAAAAGCCAACACGCCCGGACCAGGAATCGAACCTGGGTATCACTTGCGTGAAACAAGTTCTCCAAACTTGCGCAATGCCATTATGCGATCCGGGCTTTTTGCATTCCGCAGTGAGGAGCACCACAACAAAGTGAGGATGCCCGCAACAAGAGAAGGCAAAAATATACTTATCATTACAATAAATAACATCTTTTAAGTGTTTTGTAAAGCCCTACTTACTATTGAATAGACTTCATCTCCTATCTGCTCTATTGTTTTCAAAGAACTCCTAGTTCCATCTGGAGCACAATTAATTCTTTTCCAATTAAATCTATCAGCAAGTTCAAGGTATGTTCTTTCAGCATTCATTAAATGTTCTGGGTTTCCTTCATGACCATCAACAGCTAACACTCTCTTTTCTCTAAGTTCTTCCGCGATTTTATAAGGCATATAAAGAAAAACAACTAAATCTGCTCTTGGAATTTTCAAAGTATTATGCTCAAATTCTTCCAGCCATCTTATTAACTCATTTCTTTCTTTTTTATCTTTTATTTTTCCACCCTGATGAGCCATATTTGATTCAACATATCTATTGCACACGGCAGAAATTCCCCTATCAAGCATGCTTTCAATTTCAGGCGAAGCAGTCAACCTATCTAAAGCAAACCATGTAGATGCTATTTTGGCATCCACTTCATTTGCTGGACCAAATTCCTGTCTATAAGGGGATTTTCCCAAGTATCTTTTTATTACATTTCCAATAGGAGTTTCGTATCTAGGAAAACTAAACATCCCAAAAGCAAAACCCTCTTGATGAAATCTATCTCTTAATCTCAAACTTTGAGTTTCTTTTCCAGACCCATCAGTCCCTTCAATTACAATTAATTTTCCCCTTCCTATTTTATTTGCTCTCATTTACCCTCACATAAGTTACAAAAGAATGGCTCATATAATCTTTTCTATCAATCTCACTCCATTCAGACTTTTTTATTTCAGGAAAGAAAGCGTCTCCTTCAAGCATTTGATGAACATGAGTAATATCCAGAATATCTGCATCATCAATTGTCTGCCTATATATCTCGGCTCCGCCAATAACATAGAACACTCTATCTTCTCGATGATTTTGTGCAGCTTCTAAAGCACCATCTAAAGACCTATGCACAGCAAGATTTGGATATCTTGTATAATTATAATGACATTGATTTGAAACAACAATGTTTAATCTATCAGCCAATGGTTTACCAAGAGACTCATATGTCTTGCGCCCCATTACCACCGCATGACCCGTAGTTAATGCCTTAAATCTAGGCAAGTCTCCAGGAATTCTTTCCCAGGGAATCTTTCCATCTTTACCTATAACTCTATTATCAGCAACCGCAGCAATTAAAATCATTCTTCCATTTTTCATTTTAAACCGCCATCATTCTTCTAATATGTGGATGAGGTTCATAGTCAATTAGTTCAAAATCTTCTACGGTTAGTTCTTCTAAATCTTTATTATTGATTTTAACTTTAGGTAATTTACGAGGCATGCGAGCCATCTGTTCCAGAATACCAGTAACATGGTCAAGCCCATTTTCTAAAGGTTCTTCAACAGGAGCACTTCCTTCAATAAACTTAGTCAATTCTAAAAAGTCACTATCTTTGGAGCATTCTCCCAACATTAATTTTAAGGCTTGTAAATTTTTAGAATACCATTCTCCTCTTTTTCCCCTTCCACAATAAAAATGTGCGTCTCCGAAAGTGTGAATAAAACTCCCCGGTTTTAATCCAGTTTGTTGAGCGACTATATGAGTAAGTAGAGCATAGCTTGCGATATTAAAAGGTACCCCCAAGAACATATCACAAGATCTCTGATATAATTGGCAATCCAATTTTCCATCAGAAACGTTAAATTGAAATAGAGAATGACATGGAGGAAGAGCCATGCTATCAACTTCAGCAACATTCCAAGCACTAACAATATGTCTTCTAGAGTTTGGAAAGTTTCTCAAAGATTCTATCGTCTTCTTTATTTGGTCTATCTGACCACCCTCATAATTTCTCCATTTTCTCCACTGTTTACCATAAACATCTCCAAGAGTTCCATTAAATTTAGAGAAACCATCATCAACCTTAATTCTTTCTATGAATTCTCCCTTACCATCAATCCACTCTTGAGTATACGGCTTAATATCCATTCTTCCTTGCCTAATCAAAAAATGTTGAAAAGCGTTATCATCCCATATATGAACACCATTGTTTACTAAATACTTAATATTAGTATCCCCTCTCAAAAACCACAAAAGTTCATGAACCACTTGTTTAAAAGGTATTTTCTTAGTTGTAGATATTGGAAAACCTTCAGATAAATCATATTCATTTTGATGTCCAAACCTAGAGACACTATCAACACCAGTTCTATTTGGTTTGTAAACAGTATTTTTATCAGATAAAACTTTCAATGAATGAGAAAGATATTGGTACATAACTACTCAATTTATGTTTCCTTTTTAATAGATATATCTACTCCAAACTATATATTAATAATTTAACTTGCTTTTTAATAATTCAGATATTTTAGGCTCTGGCTTCCAATAATTTGGACCTTTCAAGAACTTGCCTCTTTCATCTTTGATTGGTTTTCCATCAGCACCAATCTTACTGAAATTGCTTTGCATTATTATATCTAAAACTGGAGCAAGGTCTATTCCGTGTTTTGTAGCCTCATTGGAAGAATATACTATTATGTCTCCCAACCAATCAGCAATTTGAGTTAATATTTCAACCTCTTGCTCCTTTGTTATATTTTCTTTATTTTTTTGATAAAATTCAATAATCTCATCAACTTCATTTACTTCTTCACTCAATATAGATTTGAAATTAATTAATTGGTTTACTCCAAGAAGGGTTGGTTTATCATTAACTGGCTGACCATACAAAGAAGTCATCTTACGAATATCTTTCAAAAAATCACCTTCCTCTTTAATATACATAATTTACACAATAAAAATCCATATTTAAGGATTTAGCTGATTTATCCTTTAAATTTTCTCATGACCATTTTCTCAATAAATGACTTCATCATTGCAGGGATAAATCCCCCCATAACAAAATTTTTGTATTCAATTATTCCAGAATATTTACCTAAACTTATAACCATCATTCTCTTTTTAGGAGTATATTTTTTCATTTCTTTCCCCTCGTGTAAAGCAATTAAATTATCAGCGATAAGTCTACCATGTTTCTCCGCATTTTGAGCAGTTTTTTCTTCAGCTACGCCAGAAACATCTCCTGCAACAAATATATTCTTCTTGTCTGGAATTTGAAGGTATTCATTAACAACTACTCCTCTTGAGACATATTTAGTTAAATCTCCCTTAATAAAATCAACATTCGGTTTTATTCCAACCGTATAAAAAACAGCATCGTAAGGATAACTCTTTCCAGATTCACCAATTAAGTTCTTTTTGTCATTGTGTTCTATCCTTTCATTAAAAATTATTTCAACACCCCTTTTCTCCAAGAATTTTTTACAATACTCGCTCGTTTTAACATTGTTTCTATTCATCAGTCTAGGGTTAGAATGAATTAAAGATATTTTCTTATCTTTATACTTGGTAGCAATTTCAGCAGTAAGTTCAACACCAACGACGCCACCACCCACAATGACTATTTTTTTAGACTTTTGTATTTTATTATAAGCTTTAAGAAGATTTTTGACTCTTGTAGCAAAAAATATATTCTCCTCTTTTATTGGAGCATTATAACTACTTCCAGACGCAATTATAAGATAATCATAATTAATCTTCTTACCGTTAGATAATACCACCGATTTGTCTTTAATGTCTCTAGCATACCCAACAACAATTTTCGCTTTAGGTAAATAGTCCTTATGTTTAGCATGCAACTTATCAGCATGTTCTGGTTCAACTAAAGTGCGCAATATCCCCGGAGTATACTCAAAAAAATCTTCAGCATCAATCAAAGTCACATTAAATTTATCTTCTAAATTTCTAGCAACGGTAGTTCCTGCAAATCCGCCACCAATGACAACCACCCTTTTCATGTAGTCATATAGAAATTGTAATTATAAGCTTATTGGAATTTTTAAGTTTAATACGCTGTAAAAATTCTAATTAGAAACTTTAGAAAGTTTCTTTATTCCTTAATGTCTATCTTAATCTGAACACTTCTAGGAATCTTAAGCATCATCAAAGGTCTCAAAACTCGGTCTTGAGCAGGCATGTCAATTATTCTTTTATGGACTCTCATCTCAAATCTGTCAAAAGTAGCAGTTCCGTTTCCACATGGAGATTTTCTTGTGGTTACCTTCATGTGTCTTGTAGGCAGAGGGATAGGTCCACGCATATTTATTCCAGATTTAGTAGAAAGGTCTTTAATCATATCTATAACTGAGTTCAACTGACCAATGTCAATACTTGATAACTTTATTCTTACTACTCCCATTCCGCTCCAAGCAAAAATCGGTTCTTAAACCTTACGGTAGATTATTGAGGTTTAAGCTCGAGGATATGTTCAATGTGAGATATTGAACAGACAGAAATGATTTATTCATTTCTGTATCAATTCTCGTTGTAAAAAGCATTCCATTCAATTTACTTATCAAAAAAACTTTGAGCAGTTTTTTGGATTATCAAGGTGTTCTATCAAGATACACCTTGACACTAAATCTCTTTTGTATTATAAGCCCCAGCATACTTAATGTAATCACAATAAATGCCCCAATTACAATGGATGTCCAATCAGCAACTGAAAGAGCAACAGTTCCAAATAACTTTCCGAGTGGGGTATAAATAACAGCTAATTGCAAAATAAGCGAGCCGATAACTGCTAAGACAAGCCATATATTACTCAATATAGGAACTCCAGATTCGGCTCTAACAAAATAAGCTCTTATAAGTTCAAACAATACAAGAGAAGTAAATACGATAGTTTGAGCATGCACAATATCTAAAGGATATGTCTTCAAACTCCAAGCGAAAAGTCCCAGAACCACTCCAGCAATTATAGTGGAAGCATAAAACACATTGAATGCCCTAGTCGTATTCATTAAAGGTTCATTTTTCTTTCTAGGAGGTTTATTCATCATGCCTTGAGGATAAGGATCAACGCTTAAAGCCAAAGCAGGCAGACCATCAGTAACAAGATTTATCCACAACAACATCAAAGCAGTCAAAGGCAGAGGCAAACCAAAGATTATTGCAATCATAACAATCAAAATCTCTGCAAGATTTGAAGAAATTAAATAACCTGCAAAAGAAAGAATATTTGAATAAATGCCTCGCCCTTCTTCAACAGCGGAAACAATTGTAGAGAAATTATCATCTTGCAAAACCATATCACTGACTTCTTTGGAAACATCTGTACCTTTGATTCCCATAGAAATTCCAATATCTGCGCGCTTCAATGCAGGAGCATCATTTACGCCGTCTCCAGTCATCGCAACGACTGCTCCGGATTTCTGTAACAATTTGACAATCTCAAGTTTGTGTTCAGGTTCAACCCTAGCAAAAATATTTGTCTTAAGAATTACCTCTCTCTTCTCAATATCTCCAAGCTGTGCAAAATGAGCCCCTTCAATATAGTCTCCAGTCAATCCAATCTCTTTAGCAACAGCAATAGCAGTATAAAGGTTGTCTCCAGTAATCATAATTACTCTGATACCTGCATTGCGCGAGTTTGTTATATATTCTTTAATCTCTTTCTTTGGTGGATCAATCATTCCTTGAAGACCTACAAAAATCAAATCTTTTTCGTTATTCTTTTTCTCAGTTTTTACATTTTTATAAGCAAAAGCTAAAACGCGGAGAGCTTGTTTAGCATACTGCTTATTCTGCTCAAGTATCTTTTTGCGCTCCTCTTCTTTAAGAGCTACAACTCGCCCATTAATCAAAATATGATTACACCTAGCGAGAATTCTTTCAGGAGCACCCTTACTATACAAAACATAACCTTTACTTGACTTATGAACAGTACTCATCATTTTTCTTTCAGAATCAAAAGGCAATTCGTCAACTTTAGTAAAATTCTCTCTAAGTTCTCTGTAATTCAAGCCAGCTTTCATTGCACTCACAAGCAAAGCAGCTTCAGTAGGGTCTCCAGTAATAGATGATTCTTTAGAAGAAAGATTTAGTTCAGCATTATTACACAAAGCTCCTACTTCAAGTATAAAGTTATCTTTCTTATTAAACTGCTTTCCATACAAAGAAATAACCCCATTAGTTGAATATCCATCTCCACTAACTGTATAATCTTGATTATTAACAAATAAATTTCTAACGGTCATCTCGTTTTTTGTTAAAGTTCCAGTTTTATCACAACAAATTACATTAGTCTCTCCCAATGTTTCAACAGAATACAAACGGCGAATCAAAGTTCTCTTCTTCAACATTCTCTTAACACCCATTGCTAAAGAAATAGTAACTACTGCCGGCAAACCTTCAGGAACAGCTGCAACAGCAAGTGCAAGAGCAGTCAAAAGCCAATGTCTTGAACTAATCAGAAATTCAGAATAATTTCCTGTAAATAGTAGAGACAACAAATTTTCACGAGCAAGCCCAATAACAAAAATTATTACAGAAATAGCAATTACACCATAACCAATATGTTTTCCAAATCGGTCTATTTTTTTCTGTAATATCGTAGTCTCTTTCTTTGTGTCGCTAAGTAAGTGTGCAATTTTACCAAGTTCCGTATGCATTCCTGTAGATGTCACAACAATTATTCCGCGACCTTTAGTAACAAGAGTTCCAGCAAAAACCATGTTTTTCTGGTCATTAATCACTAGATTACCTCTCAAAACCTTGTTCTCCTTGAAAGTAGATGAAGATTCTCCAGTTAAAGAGGATTCTAAACAAGCAAGTGAATAGCTTTCAAGAACGCGCCCATCAGCTGGAACTTTATCGCCTTCTTCAAGAACAACAATATCTCCAGGAACTAAGAATTTAGCATCTATTTCATGCTTTTCATTATTACGAACAACCACAGCGGTTAAGGAAGACAATTTTTTAAGAGACTCAATTGATTTTTCGGCACGGTACTCTTGTATAAATCCAAATATAGAATTAATGATAAGAATTACAAATATGGCTATTGCATCAACATACTCGTGAACTACTATAGAAAGAGCAAGAGCAAATATAAGCATGTAAATTATAAAACTATTAAATTGTCTTAAAAAAATAACAATTTTGCTAATCCGGTTCTCACGTCTTATTTCATTTAATCCAAAATCCTTCAGTCTTTCAGATGCAGCATTTTTAGCCAGTCCTTTAGTAGAATCGGATCCAAGAGAAGAAACTACTCTTTTAGACTCAAGAGAATATGCTACATCATCAGCCATCTAACAAGCAATATTACTAACTATAAAAATCTGGCTAAAACCAATGTTAATTCTTTATGTCAAAGTGTTTGAACTTAATCGTACAGTTTGAGCACAAGAAGTTTGCTTAAAGTTACAAACTTCTATCCAATCATCTGGATAACCCTTAGCTTTGTATATTCCCCTCATACGTTGTTGAGCCAATTCTGGATTTTCTATCTCTTGCACTCTATCATAACCTACTTGGGCCAACCATTG
>CAYIGE010000034.1:0-9099 GCA_964362835.1 Candidatus Woesearchaeota archaeon | reverse complement strand
GCGTTAAAAGACGCAGTTCAGCAGGCGACCCTCGTCAAAAGTATTCTGTAATTACCTTGACAGAGAATTAATTACTACCCTCGCAAGAGGGTTTTTTCTTTTTCTTTTTGCTTTCGCTTTACTAAGCGAAATTAAATAATGGAGCCAGATGGCTCTTTTGACAATTGCACGTTCAGAGAAATTCTGAACGAGAAAGAGTCCCAATAAGGACTATATTTTTTTGACTCTGTAAAATTTCTGACTTACCACACTAAGATAAAATCTTCATTCTTTAATTTAAAAATTCATTAAAAGACAATAAGGATATGTCATTAATTATTTTAGTTAATGGTGAAAACTTAGTTATAATTAATGGTCTAATATTATAATCATTTAATTGGATACATAATTTAGATTCAGCTGTATTAAGATGAGATTCAAATTCTTTTAATCTCTCTTTGTGCTCTTTAGCCATAGCTATTTCTCCAGAATCAGGATTAGAATCATGTAACTTTATGTTTAACAAATTTTTACCTGAAAAAGCGGACGGTGGCAAATCACAATATTTTGCTTCTATTAACAGAACCTCTTTATTTTTTTCAGATATTCCAATAATATCATATTTGAAACCTTTCTTTAATAAAACCATTTCTTCATTTAGAGGCACGAGATATCCACTTTCTCTTAATTTTGTTCCCTCTACTTCGACCTCTCCTTCAATAACAAAGACAAACAAACCCCTATTCTTTTCAAAACTATAATTTATTTTCTTTTTTTCACTAAACTTGCCCAAGAATATTTTAGAATCTTGATTTATGAAAAGCACATTATCTTTTTGAGTTCCAGAAACTACTTTGATTAATTCATTATCTTTAAATTTAATTTGTCTGGTCTCATGTCTCGGCGTTATCTCAAGTCTTGCTGTCTCTATCCATAACTGAAATAATTCTAAATGGTTTGTCTTAGAATGATTATATTCAGAATGAGTTATTCCCCTTCCAGCAGACATTACTTGCATTTCTCCTTTCTTTAGCACTTCAATACTACCAAGGCTATCTTTGTGTTCAAGTTCTCCATACATTACCAAGGTTATAATCTCCATATTTTCGTGCTGATGGGCACCAAATCCTTTAGCAGGCATAATTGTATCATCATTAAGGACAAGAAGTTTACCAAAACCAGTTCTATCAAGATTACTATAATCAGCAAAACTAAAGCTAAAACGAGAGCTTAACCAGCCAATTTCGCTCTTTCCTCTTTCATCTGCCCTATGGATATTTATTTTCATATTAATCTACCAATTAAGGAATATAAAGAATTAACCCTATGGCTAATATCCTCTAAGATAATCTTTATATATTATAATTAAGAATTACATTCATGAATCTCAAATCCAAGCTTGCAGCAGCAGGATTGGCTTTTGCATTAGCAGGATGCGTTGCTCCAAGAGAAATTGAAAGAACTCCCGAGATTACGCCTGTTTTTAGTTTGAAAGGAGTATACGATGATAAAAGAGAACGTTTAATGGTTCTTTCAGTTGAGAGTAATGTTCTAACAGACACTTATTTAGAAATGATGGTGCAAGCACAATACAGTGAAATTTTAAGAGATGTGAAACCTGAGCCCGATTGCCTAAAATCTGGCGAATACGTCTCTATTTGCGATTTTTTACAAGATAACGAATTAGGAGAATTTCCTCAAAGATTGCTATTTAGTTTCAAAAGCCAGGCTGGAGGAGTAGTTGTACCAAGAGAAGTTTCAGTTCCACTTTCAAATAGAAAAATACAGGCATATCTTATAGAAAGAAGACTTAGTAAAGAATTTGAAAGAATGAATTCTGGAAGCAAATAATCAAACACCTAAGAATTTCAAGAACTCATAGACTACTATTGCAGGCCATACAATAGCTTTCAAAACTCCTAAAACGCCTATCCAAAAAGTAGCTGCTGTTGAAATATAATATATGGCTGCTCCGATAAATCCTAAGCCGTAAACTCCCATACTACATTTGTTCTTTCCACTGCAATTACAGCCACAATAATGTTCATCCATATTATGATGTCTTCTTTTCATATAATATATTAGACGTTCTAGTATTAAAATCTATTCTCCAACATATTTTTATATCTCTTTCTCCCCAATAACTAGAATGAAAAAGCAAATTATAATCTTCCTAATTATCGTTTTAATATTAAACCTAATATGGGAATTTTCCCACTACAGATTGTATAACGACTTAAGTTCAATTACAGGAGCACCACATCTAATTATTGCAGCTATTACAGATGTATTATGGATATTTTTAATATATATCATAATCTCTATGATAAATAGAAATTTCAATTGGATAAACAAACCACACAAAAAAGATTATATTTTATTCATTTTATTTGCCCTGATTGTTGCAACACTTATAGAAATAATAAATATCAAATTAGGCAGATGGTCTTACAAAGAGTCTATGCCTACAATTTTAAGAATAGGCATAAGTCCATTAATTCAATTAGCAATAACTGGTTTAATATCGTTAAAGATATCTAAGTATTTAACCAATTAACTATAATCTCTTTTTTTAAGTGTGCGCCCATCATTAATTGTAGCAATCATTTCCTTGAATTCTTTAGGAAACTTATCTGCAAGTTCTTGTCTAATCTTTCCTTTAATTTCACAAACCAAAAAAAATAAATCTTCTTGGTTCATATTTTGCACATTAGGAACTTCATAACCTGTTTTTCCTATATTCTCCAGTCTTCGCCTTGCATCTCCTATCCTCATTCTCCCCCTTCGGCTTTTCTCATGAAAAGGAGCAAGAGCGACTGTAGCGACTCTCAATATATCATATTCTCTTTTATCTGCAACATAATTTTCTTCCATCATCGTTGATTCAGAAATCCTCTTTTAAATTCTTCCATATTTTAAGGATTCCAACAAGGCTTATAAATAGCAAATTGTTATAAACAATATGCACAAAAACAAATTAATCGTTTCTTCAATAGTAGTTTCTCTTTTATTTATATTTGTAGTTTCAGCATTAGAAGTTAAAAAAAGTGAGATAGTGGTAAAAACAGAGCCTTATCAAAACTTAAGTATTACAGTAATTGACGCAGATACAAAAGAAGAATTACAGACCTTTGAAGGCAGGGCCAGAAAATTCGGAGAATATAGATTCACATATTATGGAACAATAAGCAAAATATTATTATCTGCTTCAATTGTAAATAACGACACTCAAGAAACGCTCTTAAATAAGAAATTAGGACCATATACTCTGGGTTCGGTCTCGGCAAATACTACAGCCACAATAAACATAGACCTATATCTTTCCAAACCAGAAGAGGTTGTGGTAGAAAGCAATGTAACAAAAAAAGAATTGAACGAATCTTTAACTAATCAGTCCTCAAAAGAAAAAAGCCGTATTATTGGATTTGTTACAGGTTCAAACGGACAATTTTCAAATCTATATTATTACATCGGAGCAGGAGCTATCGCAATAGCAATCCTTCTTACCATTCTAAAACGTCGTAGCTTTATGACTAAATCTTCAACTCCAGTAGAGCCTAATCCAAAGAAAGTCCGTTCAGAAAAAAAAGCTCCCTCAAAAACAGAAGTAATCGTTCCAGCACAAACAACAAACCAAACAAGCATTAATGACACAGAGAAAAGAATCGCTGAAATTCAGAAGCAACTTGAAGACATTAAAAGTGAAGAAAAACTTCTAAAATTACAGAGACAGCTCAATCAGGAACGTAATGAATTAAAAAAATTGCAAGTAGAAGAAGACTTCCCAGAGGACAATAAAACAAGGAATAACAAAGGTGTAAGTGATAATCAAAATAATAATTTTAACGGCAATAATAAAAGATTTTAATATAGGCAATTAGGTTGATTCAGTTACTTAGTTTCCTAATTGTCTATTAGAGATTTAGGAACAAAAAGTAACATAATTATGAGCAAATTCGAAGAATTTGTAAATTTGTTGCGACTTGTTCGCAACTTTATCTTAAATCTCTATAACTCTTAAGCCTCTTTTTCATAGCAGCCTTTACCCTTTCCAAAGCAATCTGATTTGCAGCATCTCTTGGCGAGATAGATTCATTTTTCGCAGTGGAAAGCACAAGTTCAGTATTCTTAGTTATTTTATCTTTTACAGTCTTTCGCATATATTTCTCGTCTTTGCCTATGTATTCAACCCAGCTGGAGATTACTCCTCCAGCATTTGCAACGAAATCAGGTACAATAAGTATCCTTTTGCTTAATTCTTGTTCTATATCTAAAGGAATAGGTATATTAGCCGCCTCAACAATGATTTTAGCTTGAATAGAGTTCATATTCTGCCTTGTAATAACATCAGGTAATGCTCCAGGAATTAAAACATCAACAGGTAGCTCAAACAACTTATGTCCTGGAAGTATCCTTCCATTTCCAGCAGTAACAGTCCCCTTTTCTTTCTTAACTTTTTCTATATTACTAAAAGACAAGCCATCTGGATTGTATATACATCCTTTACTATCGCTTACAGCCACTATCTTTGCTCCAGCTTCTTCAAGATGTTTAAAAGTAAAGTATCCAACATTTCCAAAGCCTTCTATAGCGATTGTAGCACCTTTAACATCAATTCCTGCATGTTTAAGAGCGACTTGAGTAGAATAACTCACTCCCAAACCTGTGCTTCCAAGTTCATGAGGCAATCCGCAGACCTTTCTTCCATCTATTGTTTTACAAAAATTAGCCGGTTTTCCAGTAGCCGAATTAAAATCACCATGAGCCTCCACAAAAATCTTCATTTCTAGTTCAGTAGTATTTATATCAGGTCCTGCAATATATTCAGAAGGAACTAAATTTTTCAAAGCCCTTGCAAAAGACTTAATGAAAAGTTCTTTCTTATCCAAATCTGTTTCCTTGTTATAAATTATCCCACTTTTACCTCCCCCAAAAGGCAAACCAGCAAGAGCATTCTTCAAAGTCATAGCCCTAGCAAGACGAAAAACTTCCTTAATATTAACAGTAGGAGTCATTCTTATTCCTCCTTTAGAAGGTCCTAAAGCAGTATTATCAATCACAGTAAAACCGCGCATTCCAGTAGAAGGGTCATAAACTTCTAATATCTTTTCAGGTCCAATATCATCTCTAACTTCTTGTAAATCCATAATCACTCATTAACATTATCCAATAAAGAATATTTAAACTATTGTTTAGTATTCGTGTTAGTCTTATTAAAAGTCTCAGTCTTCACAGGATTAGTTTTCGGAGTCTCTGTCTTAGGAGTAACCTTCTTAGCCAATTCTTGGAATAATGCTTTTCTTCTCATAGTCCTAACAAGAATAACTCCTGCTACAACTATTCCAGCAACCAATATAACAAGAACTGTCCAGAATACAACTCTTACTCCAGAACTCTTCCCAGGAAGCTCATTACCCTCTTCTTCAGACCCAGTTTTATTAGTTTTAGTTGTATTGCTACTACCGTTACCTCCTAAAGGATTACCGAGATCAGCTTCAGTATTATCTGTCTTGCTCGTACAACCAGGATCAAGAGGGAAGTCTATCTTTTTATCTTTATCGTTATCAACTTTGTCCGAACACTGAGGCAAACGACCTCCGCCACCGCCTCCTCCTCCTCCACCGCCACCAGTAGAAGAACAAGGACCACAATCGCCGGGGCATGTAGAACAACTCTCTCCATTATTACAGACGGTATCTCCACAAGTAGGTCCGCTAGGATCTCCAACAAGAGTATAATTTGAGAAACCAGGTACATAAAAGTAATAATAATCATATGATATATTAATCGCGGTACCATTGCCTATCTTAACACAACTGCTACAAAGGGTTCCATCTCTATAAATCTTAGGATTTACAGGTACATTCGGCTTAAGATAATAGAAACCTACAAATGCTGGTTTATTAAATTCAGGTAATCTCACTGAATCCAAAGAAACAAACCCCGTACTCATATTTATACCATCATCAAGATTGATGTCTCTCTCAACAGATACATTACCAGAAACTGGACTGGTATAAGCAATAATTCCATAGGCAGTTTGCTCTAAAATGAAATCTGTAAAGTTTAAAGGATCAAAGAATTGGAGATTGGAAGTTGCTCCATCAAACGTTGTCTGATTAAACTTGTAATTATCCACATCAAAACTCAAGATATAATCCTGCGTGTTCTCAACTTGCGTACCCAAATCTTTGCAACGGATATAGTAAGTATACTGCTTCTTAGGTGCTACAGTCAGCGGTATTTCATGAGTCTTTAG
This sequence comes from Candidatus Woesearchaeota archaeon, assembly GCA_964362835.1. GTDB lineage: Archaea > Nanobdellota > Nanobdellia > Pacearchaeales > GW2011-AR1 > SICU01. Next base: position 2,861 of record CAYIGE010000034.1, on the reverse strand, counting down.
ATTTCCCGGTAGTCCTATGAAAGAATTCAGCATGTTTGCATAAGTCTTACCTGCAACAGTATCATACTTACAAGTAGCATCAACATCCGTATCCACTTGCATATTAACGTTTCTCGTAGAAGCAACCAAAGACCCTGTTGGTCGTGGGTTAGATATAACCGGTCCGGAACCTGCTGGTAATTGAATAGTCAATGTCTTAGGATTACTCTTCTGACCATTAACGAAGTTGTAAACAGCGAAGGTATAAACATCAGACACAAGACCGCTAGGAATTGTTAAGTCTATCTCATTAGAGCTGACATAATTAGCACTGAAAAATGAAGGGGGAACCAAACCACTCAAACCTCCTCCCTTAACCTCAAAAGTATACGTGGAAGGGAAATCAGAACCCAGAATAACAACAGGAGTATTTACATTATTATAAACAGTATCTGGTTGCATCGAAGTAATAAACGGACTAGGTCCAGATCCTCCAGGCGCCTGAATAGTCAAAGATACTCTATTGCTCTCTAACTGGGTATTCACATCAAAGACAGAGAAACCATAAGTCCTTGCCGGAAAATTCTTGCTCGCCAAAATGACCATATCTATCTGGCTGGAACTTACATAGTTAGCATTAAAATCTGCCGGATTTACAGGAACCCCATCAATCCCAAAAACAAAACTGCTTGGAAAATCAAAACCCGTAATCACAATAGGAGTGTTCACATTATTAAAAGCAGAATTAGGTTGCAAAGAAAGAATAGTAGGGGGGACAGGCTGAAGTAAAACTTCTTGCTTATACAACATCCCTACAACGACGATTGCCAATATAATTGCGACGAAAATAAAAAAATGCACATCTTTTTTCATCTTCTACTAAAAGAATTGGTATTTATAAATTATTCCCTACTCAACCATATCTCTGGCTTATGTAATCAATTAATGCACTTCCAGTCAATTTCATTGTGCTAGGTCCATTTCTCATATAAAATTCTTCCTGACTATTCTCTTTAAGAAAAACTCTATTTGTACTCGGTAAACATTCTATCTTAAGTATATTCTTGCCTTCTAGGTCAAATATTTCATAATTTATGAACGGCATAAACTGCGCCCCTATATGTTCTTTAATCATATTATTCAAGTGTAGTTTTAATTTATCAGAATTAGGAAAAGCATCTTTTTCCAGTCCAAGAACATCTCCCTTGTCAGATATTCCAGCAATTAAAATTCCTCCGTCAGTATTCAAGTATGCAGATAAAGTTTTTAGAATAGAAAACTCAACATTTTTATCAAAACTACTAGTATGTAAATTAGTTCTTAAAGAAGACTTAAACTCTAATTTAGGTCCCTCGCCTTTCTGAATAATAGACTTTATCTTATCAGACGAACTCTCAAGATGTTTTTGCGACCTAAATAATTTAGGGTTGCCTTTCATTAATCTAACTATCAAACCACTCATAGGATTTCCACCACCTCTTTTTTTATACAAATATCCTCCAGCAGAAACAACCATCGCGGTTATTCCATCAATTATTAAGTCATGCTCAACTATTCCCGTACCAATGCTTTGTAAGTCAAAATCAAACAAAGTATCAAGAGAAAATTCAGCCACTTCCCACATAGCTCCAAGTGTAAAAGCTAAAGCAAATGACAGCGTTATAATCATAAAAGGACTTGCGTCAAGTAATTCCTGTTCTTCAAGAGTCATGATAACAGTAAATCCAATAAATCCAAGAGCAAGCCCAGCAACAGCCTTAAGTAAAGTATCCCACCACCACAAATAAGCAAAAAAACCGCGAACTTCTCCCAAAAACAAACTGCCATAAATTATTAATAAAATAACAACCTGCATTTCAGACCCCGTTTTAATATCAAATTTTGCTAATATTTTAGGAGCAAAAGTCGCAATGAATGCTATAATGGTAAAAGCCATAGCAAGTTCACGATTACTATAAAAAGCACTTATGAATCCAAGTATCAAAATAAGGCGAACAGCATTGGTAACAATAACTCCTACAGACAACCGAGATAATACTCTTTTAATCATGATATTCATCAGTAAAGGCATTATAAAAGAATTATGTTACTATCAACCATAATTTTTATAAACCTCTAAAATGGAAAAAAGGAAATGGTAGACGAAATTTATGCTATTGAACTTCAAACTCCAAGAACTGTATCTTATACAATAACGGCATATAAGGGCGAAGCAACTTATGGCAACATTAATGGAACCGAGAATCCATTTGAAGCCACAAAGATTGTAAGGAGCTTAAAACAAAGGGGTTTAACTGTAAAAATTATAGAGCACGTTGTATATCAAACTTCAGATAATCAAAAACGAATAGAGGATAATGATATTCCGCTAAAAAAGTTAGAAGCTATAGTTGCAGGAATTTGGATTCGTAAGCCAAAAGAATTTAGAGTTCTCGCATCAAATGATGTGGTATTATAAAGAACCTTATAATTTTTAACAACAACAATTAGCAAATATTAATAGCAACATATAAAACCAAAAAGCTTAAATATGATAATCATACTAGTATGATTGAATCAAAATGGAATTTGAAGTTACGAGGCTTGGAGAAAGAGGGCAGATAGTTATACCTCTCGTATTTAGAGATAATCTTAATTTAAAGAAAGGAGAGAAATTTATAGTAATTGAACAATCAGGCAATATCATATTAAAAAGATTAGAACCTCCAACAAAGCAGGAATTTCAAGAGCTATTAAGAAAAACTCATGAACATGCAATAAAACACAAAATAACAAAAGAAGACCTTAATAATGCATTAGCCTTAGCAAGAAAGTGAAAGCAGTAATTGATACAAACATATTCATTTCAGGCATTCATTGGAGTGGTGCTTCGGAAAAAGTAT
>CAYIGE010000033.1:6125-9105 GCA_964362835.1 Candidatus Woesearchaeota archaeon | reverse complement strand
TCTGTTGAGCTAAGGTTAACAAGTATTTATTGCTTTGGATTGTTTATTTTATAGATATTCTAAAAATCTTCAATTGATATATCTTCTGTTAAATAAGTCTATTAAGGAGCAAAGGTTATGATTTGTAAGATAAGATGAGTAATCCATTCAAAATGTGGGGAAGTTACATTGGAGCTGGAATAATATTATTGATAGGTGCTTGGTATCTTTCAACACCATTTTTTACCCTCTCAGTATTAAAGTTTCTATTATTCCCCTGGGATGGTAGGGGAATTTTACTTTGGATGTGTTTGGTGATAGGTTTTTTGGTTGGTTGGGGGATAAATAGCATGGTTAGAAGATTAAGAAAGAATTAATTTATATCATAACTTTTTGTTAAAAAAATAACTCTATACAAAGACTTATTTAACAAAGCCTACTTAATCGAAAAGTTTAAATACTCGTTTACTTGATATGTTGTATGTTTACTTAAGGTAAACGTATAATGCTTAAAATGGTTGCAAAAATTGATGTAAAACAGGAAGTTAAGAAGGAAGTTGCTGGTTTTGAAGCTCAGCTCAAGAAAGATGTTGATGCTAAAACTCAAGTTATTTTAGATTATGAGAATAGTTTGAAGAGACTGCAGGCTGATTTTGAGAATACTTTAAAACGTTCTCAAAAGGAGAAAGAAGATTATTCTAAAGTTGCTGTTGCTCGAGTTTTAGTTAAGTTTGTAGACATTGTTGATGATCTTGATAGAGCTCTAAATATTCTTGAAAAGAGTCAAGATGGAGAAGTTAAGACTGGAATTAAAATGGTGCATAGTCGTTTTCATAAAATATTGTCTGATGAGGGTATAAAGTCTTTTGATTCTAGCGGGAAGAAGGTTGATCCTTTCATGCATGAGGTTATAGAAATGGTTAGTCATGAGACTCCTGAAGGAACAGTTGTTGAAGAATTACAGAAGGGTTATTCCATGAATGATAAAGTTCTTAGAACTGCTAAAGTCAGAGTTTCTAAGGGGAAGGCAAAGTGAAAATTTCAGAGAAATTTCCAATACAGAGAACTTTCTTACAGTTGAAAGTTTCTGTCTGTTATAATTCCAACTGCTCGTCTTCACTCGCATCAGGGGAGAGGAATTAAAACATGACTTCTAAAGAAAAAATAATTGGTATAGATTTAGGAACGCAGAATAGTGCGGCTTCGGTTTTACAAGCTGGTCGGCCGACTATCGTTCCTAGTGCTGAAGGGGCTTCTCTTTATGGAAAAGCTTTCCCTAGTTTTGTTGCATTCACTAAAGATGGAACTGTTTTAGTTGGAGAGCCTGCGCGACGCCAGGCTGTTTCAAATCCAACTGGAACTGTTTATGGTGCTAAGAGAAAAATGGGAACTAGCTTTAAGTATCATGTTCATGGAAAAGAATATTCTCCTCAGCAAATCTCTGCTTTTATATTACAGAAGATTAAGAGAGACGCTGAAGAGTTTTTAGGCGAGAAAGTTAACAAAGCTGTAATTACTGTGCCTGCTTATTTTGATGATAATCAAAGACAGGCAACTAAAGACGCTGGACAGATTGCTGGGCTGGAAGTTGTAAGAATTATAAACGAACCAACTGCTGCTGCACTTGCATTTGGCCTCGATAAACAAGATAAGGAATCTAAGATATTAGTATTTGATTTGGGTGCTGGAACACTTGACGTTACTATAATGGAACTTGGTGATGGAGTGTTTGAAGTTAAGTCTACTTCTGGAGATACTCAACTTGGCGGTCATGATATGGACGCTGCAATAATTAATTATCTTGTAAAAGAGTTTGAGAAAGAACATGGAATAGATTTGAATGAAGATAAGACTGCTGTTCAAAGAGTTCGCGAAGCTGCTGAAAAAGCTAAGATTGAATTATCTACAGTTACTGAATCCGAAATTAATTTACCTTTCATTCATGGTCAGAAGAACTTTAGATTAAATTTGACTCGTGCGAAATTAGAGGAATTAATTGACCCAATTGTTCAAAGATGTAAGAAACCGCTTATGCAAGCCATTAAAGATGCTAAAATTGAGCAGAAAGATATCTATAAAATTATTTTAGTTGGTGGTCCTACTAGAATGCCTGTTATTAGAAACTTTGTTGAAGGCATCTTAGGAAGAAAAGCTGAACGCGGAATAGATCCTATGGAATGTGTTGCAAATGGAGCGGCTATTCAAGGAGGAGTTTTAGCTGGAGAAGTTAAAGATATACTTTTACTTGATGTTACTCCATTAACTTTGGGAATAGAAACACTTGGTGGAATTAAGACCGCTTTGATACAGAGAAATACTACAATCCCTACTAAAAAGTCTCAAGTATTCTCTACTGCTGAAGATAATCAAGGTGCAGTAACTATTCATGTATTGCAAGGTGAGAGAGAAATGGCTTCCGATAACAAGAGTCTGGGTCGTTTTGATTTATTAGGAATACCTCCTGCTCCTAGAGGCGTGCCACAAGTGGAAGTTACATTTGATATTGACGCTAATGGTATAATTCATGTGTCTGCTAAAGATTTAGGAACAGGAAAAGAACAGAAGATAAAAATTACTGCTGAAAATAAATTGAGCGAGAAAGAGGTTGAAAGAATGAGAAAAGAATCTGAAGAGTTTGCTGAAGAAGATAAGAAGAAGAAAGAAAAAGCTGAAGTTAAAAATCAGGCCGATTCTCTAGTTTATACAATTGATAAGTCATTGAAAGAATTTGAAGGAAAGATAAGTGAAGAGGATATTAAGGAAATTAAGAAAGAGAAAGAGGAGCTGAAGAATAAGATTGCTGGTGAAAATACTGACGAGATAAAGTCTGCTATGGAAACGCTGAATAAGAAATTACATGAGGCTTCTACAAAACTTTATGAGAAAGCTAAGAAAGAAGAAAAACAGGCTAAAGATCATGAGATAGATAAAAATGGACATAAGAAAGATAAAGTAGTTGATGCTGAAGTTGTTAAAGAAGAAGATGAGTAACTTCTTTAGG
>CAYIGE010000033.1:3593-6025 GCA_964362835.1 Candidatus Woesearchaeota archaeon | reverse complement strand
GATTATTATAAAATTCTCGGGGTTGAAAAGAGTTCTAGTGAAGAAGAGATTAAAAAGAGTTACAAACAATTAGCTAAGAAATATCATCCTGATATAAGTAAAGAGAGCGGAGCTGAAGCAAAATTTAAAGAAGTTTCTGAAGCTTATGCAGTTTTATCAGATAAACAAAAGAGACAACAGTATGATACTTTCGGTAAGGAAGGATTTAACCAGAGGTACTCTAGTGAAGATATATTCAGGGGTTTTGATGCTTCGCAGTTTGAGGATTTATTTGGTGGTTCTATATTTGAATCATTTTTTGGAGGAGGAAGAAGAGGAAGAAGGACTAAGGGAAGAGATTTACGTGTAGCAATTACAATTACATTTGAAGAGGCGATGGAAGGAGTTGAAAGAGAACTTAACTTAAGGAAAAAAGATAAGTGTGAAGAATGTGATGGAAGCGGAGCAGAAGATGGAGAGATGGAGACTTGTCTTGCATGTAATGGAAGTGGTCAAGTAAGAAAAGCAGTTCGTACTCCATTTGGTAGTTTTATGCAAGTTGGTGCATGTTCTGAATGTGCTGGACTTGGAGAGATACCAAAGAATATTTGTAAAGAATGTGATGGAACTGGGATTAAAGAAACGCCTAGAAAAATTAAAGTCAATATACCTGCTGGCGTGGATAATGGTTCTAGACTTAGAGTTTCTAATGAAGGCGAATACGGTGGACAAGGGAATTTTGGAGATTTGTATATTGAGATAGAGGTTGAAGATTCTGAAATATTTAGGCGTGAGGGCAACGATTTGTATTTGAATTTGCCAATTACTTTTGTGCAAGCTGCTTTAGGTAGCGAGATTAAGGTTCCTACTCTGAATAAAGACATTACAATTAAAATTCACGCTGGAACTCAATCTGGGACAAATGTAAGATTGCGTGGAGAAGGTGCTCCTGAGGTGAATGGACATGGTTCAGGAGATTTGTATGTAGTTTTAGACGTGATTACTCCTACGAAGCTAACTAAAGAGCAGAAGACTTTATTTGAGAAGCTCAGTAAGTTTGATGAGAAGAAATCTCTATTAGATAGAATCAAGGATTGGGCTAAGAGATAAGGGGAGATATAATTGATGTTGCGAGTATGTTGGGGCTTGCACTTAGTAGTGTTGCTCTTACGATGACTGGGTACGAACATAAAAATAAAATCCTGGTAATTGTTAGTAGAATCTCTGCGATAATCTTTATTGTGCTCTTTGCTATTTTATTAATTAGGATGTTCTTTGTAAAATTACAGTTTATGGGTTACATTAGTGAGGACTCTCCATTATTCAAAATAGGAACTTACTTAAAAAAGTCTTAAGCCTCTGGAGGGAATCGAACCCCCAACCTATAGTTCATTTGGGTTTTTAGACCGTACAAAACTATCGCTCTGCCGTTGAGCTACAGAGGCGTTGAAAGTCTTAGAAAATGATATGTTAAAAGGCTTTTGTTTTTGAAATTATTGAGCTTCTTCTATGTTTTGTGATTGTTTTTCCTCTGCTTTCTTTTTGATTGGAGGGCCTATTACTTCTATCCAACGGATTTCACAGAATGCTAAAGGATATATTTTCTTGACCTTTAGAGAGACAGATCTTTGCAATTTGTTTGTCATTAATTCTGAAAATAGTTCTTTTGTTGTTTTTATGTTTGAATATCCTTCTAGGAATTTTCTTGCTGCGTTTCTTACTTCTTTTCTTAGATTTCTTGATATGTGATTTCTAGTTATCATGAAAGGTTTGATTATTAATTCTGCATCTTTACATGATGTTTTGAATGAGTCTTCAATGTAATCTATACCTCGTCTCATTGTTCTTCGGATATAGCTTGGAAGAACGATTAGACTTACCAATTCACTTTCTAATTTTCCATCTTTGTATATTACTTTAGCTTTTAGCTCAACATTTTTTCCTTTTAAATTTTTAGTCATATCAACATTGACTACTCTGTTATTGAGTTCTTCTTCGTTTATAGCGTAGAGTTTTACTTTTGAAGCTGTCAAGGGTATTGATACATCAAAGAATTTCTTACGAACTATTTTTTTTGATTGTTCTGTCATGGTTTATTTGGATATTTTTTCTCCTATTTGAATTTTAGATACTCTTATTGCTTTTTTTATTCCTTTTGACTTTTTACAAGTTGTACATGTGTATAAGATTGTTAATCTTTTGGTTTGTTTTGTTTTTCTCTTCCATGATTTTATGGCAGGTTTAGAATATCTTCCTTTACCACCCATTCCAATTCCTTGACCTCTTAGAGTGTATCTTGCAAACGAACCACGGGATAATGGATGTGCAGATGAACGAGATTTTTGCTTAGCTACACCTACTGTTTGAGATGTTTGCTTCTTGCAATACGGACAATATCTGTTTGTTTTTTCTGGTAATTTCATTTTAATCTGGCAGGATTTTAGCTAACCTCT
>CAYIGE010000033.1:0-3583 GCA_964362835.1 Candidatus Woesearchaeota archaeon | reverse complement strand
CTCTTTTAAACCTTACTTTATTGGGAGAATTGTCCTCAATGCATCTGCGAAGGATGTTGGAATCCATGGTTGCCCATTTGCATATCTTAGACCGAGATAAGCCACTATTAATATGATGAAGAATATTATTGTGTTTCTTTTGTTTATTTTTTTCTTTCCTTTTTCTACTCTTGCTGCGAATGAGTATCCGCATTTTAGGCAAAATGTGTCTGTTAGGCGGAGTTTAATTCCGCATGATGGGCAGAATTTGTGGTCTTGTGAATGATTCTTTTTTTTACCAAACATGCTTTTTATAAGACTAATTTGTTTAAAAATGTATTATTTATTAAGGTCCTATACTCTATAATTAATATGTACACTAAAGAGAGGAGAGTGAGGCTAGAGAAAGGAGAGCAGAATAAATTAATCCAAAATTTAGCTAATAAATATGGCTCTCTAAAAAATATATCTGAAAAATGGAATCTTCCTTATTCGATGATAAAAAAATATAACCAAGAGATTTTTTTATTGCCCGAAAATCTTTTTAATAAACTTATTTATGAATTAGAAATAAATCTGGAAAAATTAAATCCTTCTTATTTAGACTTTAATTGGGGTATGAAGATTGGTGGTAAAAATGGAATGGCCTCCCTTAGCAGTAAATACCCTCATAAGATTAGAGAATGGAGAAAGCTTGCTAGAAGCAACTCTACCGCTTCTAATATAAAAGAGATAAATCTTCCAGAGATTAATGAAAAAATGGCTGAATTTATCGGAGTTTATTTAGGTGATGGTACTTTAACTCCTTATTCAATTAAAATAGCTGGTGATAAAAGATACGATTTACCTTATTTTAGTTATTTGAGTAAACTAGTTTTAGAATTATTTAGTTTGGATAGTAAGATTTACTATGATAGAAGATCTAATACTATGTGTTTAGTAATCTTTTCTAAAAAGCTTTCTAATTATTTTACCGAAAAATTTAATCTTAAACCTGGAGACAAAATTAGAAATAACTCTCTAATTCCACGAGTTATAATGGAAAATCCTTCTCTTTCCATCGCTTGCTTAAGGGGTCTAGTGGACACAGATGGATCAGTTTCTCGTCGCGGAAGAAATGGAAGCCAATTTACAGTTACATTTACTAATTTTAATCTTAATTTATTGTTACAGGTTAAAGAGATTACAGATAAACATAATTTTTTTACATTCTTTTCTGAAAAAGAGAAATGTATTGGAACTAATAATGCTTATAAAATAAAGAGATATTTTGAGATGGTAGGAAGCTCCAATTTAAGACATATTGTTAGATATAGCGAGAGATTTAATAATAAAAACACGATTTATCAATCACAGGTTTCTGAATACTACCAAAAACCTTTTTATATAGATATTAGCTTGCCTTTCAAGACGGCCCCGTAGGCTAATGGTAGACCGAATCTTTGACGTGGAAGAGTCCCAAGTTCGATTCTTGGTGGGGCCATTTTACTTACTAAGTAAGTAACTTAATCAGTAAGTTACTAATAATGTTTATATAGTGCCTTTGCTTTTGTTGCCTTGAGGTTTTTATGAAAATTATGTTTGGAAGAGAGGTTGTAATTTGAAGAAATACTTACTTCTTATTGAAGACGAGAAGTTATGGGAACGATTTAAGGAGACTATAGATAAGGATATTAATACTGCAATTATTGAGCTTGTCAAGGAGAAAACAAACAAGGGGGAGAAGAAACGTGGTAGCGAATAATAAAAATAGGGTTGGACAGGTTACTATTTTTGTAATTGTTGCTTTAGTTATAGTTGCTTTGATTGGAGTGTTTTTTGCTTTTCGTGGCTCTTTATTTGGAAGCAATATTCCTTTGAATCTTCAGCCCGTTTATGCTAGATATGACTCTTGTATTTCTGAAGAAGTCTCTAATGGGATAAATTTGCTCCAATCTCAAGGGGGTAGAATAGATATTGGAGAATTGGCTTCTGCAAGTGATTTTAGTCCTTTTTCTTCACATTTGAACTTTTTAGGATTTAAAATTCTTTATTGGTATGGATTTTCAGGGAATAATGTTGTTATAAATAATATTCCTACTATGAATGAAATGGAGAATGAAATAGAAAGTTTTGTTTCTTCTAGAATTAATGATTGTGATTTTTCTGATTTTTCAGCTAAAGGGTTTGTTATTGAAAAAAGTGAGCCTCGCGTTTCTGTTACTGTGGAAGATAAACAGGTTCTCGTTTCGGTTGATGCTCCTTTGACTGTTTCTTTAGAGGATAATAGTGCAAGAAAAGTAAATCATGAAGTTACGGTTAATAGTAAATTAGGTTTATTGTATAAAACTGCTTCTTCTATTTATGAATATGAAAGGAAGTCTCTATTTTTAGAGAATTATGCTTTAGATGTTTTGCAGTCTTACGCTCCAGTTGATGGTGTTGAAATTCAATGTAGCCCTAAAATATGGAAGACTCCGGATGTTGTTAAGGAGATTAAGGAGAGTTTGACGGCGAATATAGGGGCTATTAGTTTTTCTGGAGAGCCTGGAGGAAATGGAGATAAGTACTTTACTGTTAAGAATGATGTTAATGAACAGGTCAATTTGATGTATCTTTCAGATGCTTTTCCTAGTAAGATAGAAATAACTCCTGCTTCTCAAGCGCTTATGATTGCTGAACCTGTTGGGACTCAAGAAGGACTTGGAATAATGGGATTCTGTTATGTTCCTTATCATTTTGTTTATGATTTACGTTTTCCAGTATTGATACAAGTTGGGGACGGTATTGAAAATTTCCAGTTTCCGGTAGTTGTTGATATAGATAATAATGTTGTTGGAGAGCCGTCGTTTAGTGAGATTTCTGATGAGTCTGAAGTTGATGTTTGTTCATTTGCTGAAGGAGATGTTACGGTTAATACTTATGATTCTGAATTGAACCCTATTGTTGCTAATGTTTCATATCATTGCTTTGATAGTTTGTGTGGGCTTGGTCAGACATCTATTTCTGGGAATACTGCGGTTTTAGATGCTAAAATACCCGTTTGTGTTAATGGAGAGTTAATTGTCTCTGCTGGAGGATATGCAGATTCTAAAGTTCTATTTTCTTCTAATAGCAATTCTTTTGCTGAAGTGATATTGGAGAAAGAATATCCCGTTTCTGTTGAAGTTCGTGTGGCTGGTAAAATTGTCAAGAACTCTACAGCAGTTGTTCATTTTGTAGGCGAAGATTACTCGGCAAGTGCGGTTATTCCAGAATCTGGCAATATTAATTTGAAAGAGGGGCTTTATGATGTGAAGGCTTTTGTTTATGGTAACTCTAATGTGGTCATTCCAAGTACTACAAAGACGGAATGCTATAAAGTTAGCCGTGGAGGTGTTGCAGGATTCTTTGGAAGTACTAAAGAGGAATGTGTTAATGTTGAGATTCCTGCTACAAAGATAGATTATGCTTTGCTAGGTGGTGGAAAGACTACAAGTTATATTTTAGGTAGCGAACTTAAAGGTGGAAAGATAATTATTGATGTTAGTGAATTGCCTACGCCTAACTCATTAGAGCAGTTGCAATATAATTATGAAGTGTTTGACACACTGGGAGTGCAATTAGAATTCTCATGAAGAAATTA
>CAYIGE010000032.1:0-9268 GCA_964362835.1 Candidatus Woesearchaeota archaeon | reverse complement strand
GCTCTTCCGATCTTAATCTGTATCTACCTTAAAATTGCTAATGCTAAAGTTTGTTGGTTCATACAATTTATCTGCTCCAGAAGCATTTGTAACCACAAATCTTAATCCTCTTATTTCTTTGCCCCCAGGCAGACGTTCAACATTCAATAAAAGAGAATCTCCTTTAGAAGGCACCCACGCTATAAGTGTCGTTTCATTATAAACATAACAAGTATTCACTTTAAGTTCTATACCAATACAGGAAGAAGTATCTTTAGAAGTATTCTCACGAGTGCTTTTTAGATAAACTCCTAAAAATATAGAAGCACTAACTATAGCTAAAAGAGTAATAATCACAACAGCAACAACAGAACCAACACCCTTCTTGCTCATAAATTAAAAAGTATTCAAGAGATTATAAAACTGTCGCAAACAAGCATTATGGGTTTGGATTATCCTTACAACAAAGAGTTATGTTTCCTGGAGGCATTCCCTTAGTAAGTTTACCGGTAACAGGATCAATAGGATAATTAATTGAATCTGAACCGTCGTAACACTGACTATGATTATTGGGCCACTGACAGCAATAACCTTCATATGGGCTACAAGGTGGACTCGAACAAGGCTTACTCCCCAAAGGAGGCGGTGAAGTTATGTTACTACAAGTTTGAGATGCAGAAGCAACAGGACAAACATCTTTTTTCTTTCCCAATAAAGCGGCAATTCTAACAAGATAAGGTTCTCCGCTTAAAGGTATTGAATAGGGGTCCTTAAATTTGACACGACTCAATTCATCAAGTTTTAAACTAGGAACGTTTAAATCTTGGTCATAAACTTCTTTAGCTCTTTTCCTATCTTCAAAAATAAATCTAAGTCCAGTCAAATTTCCAGGTCCAACGCCTCGTTCAACTAAAATGTTAGCATTGTAACGTCCTAAACCTTGGTCATATAAACATACACCATAAGCCTTACATTCAAGCAACTTAAAATCTAAAGTAAAACAATCAACATCAGTTATCTCTTCACTTCTATCAACATTCTTATTAACAAAAACCCAAAGCAAAGAAACGCCTATGACAGTTCCAAGAATGAGAAATGCAAGCGTCAAAACAGAACTAATTCCTTTTCTATCATTCACCATGTAATAAATAGGTTTATCCTATATATAAATTATAATAATCTTTTAATAGTCTTCTTCTATAAAAAATTCAATGAGCGATCTTGAAAGGCAAATAGCAAAAATAGGATTAGTAATTGAAGCACTTAAATTAAATCCAAATAATCCATTCACATGGGCATCGGGTTATAGAATGCCTATTTATAACGACAATAGAAGATTTTTATTTGACTCATATGACCGAGGGTTAGTTTCAGAAGCCCTTTTACAATCATACAGAGGTATGCATATAAGAGAACGGCATCTAATTATTGCAGGCACGTCTACCGCGGGCATTCCATGGGGAACTCTTCTAGCAGATAGAACAGGAGCAAATTTTATATATGTTAGGGATAAGCCAAAAGACCATGGATTAAGAAATCAAATTGAAGGAATAGGTTCTGAAAGTGATTTAAGCGGAGGTAGAATCCTTCTAATAGAAGACTTAATATCTACAGGAGGCAGTTCTGTAAAAGCGGTTCAGACATTAAGAGATGCTAAAGGGGACTGTAAAGACTGCTTATCTATATTTAATTACGGACTACCAGAAGCAAAGAGGTTATTTGAAGACTTGACTCCTCCTTGTAATGTAAATTCCGTTCTTACTTATGAAACTCTAATAGATGTAGCAAAAGAAGAAAGATATATCACAGAAAACGAAATAAGATTATTAGAAGAGTGGAGAGCCGACCCATTTGGATGGGGAGAAAAACACGGTTTCCCAAGGATAGAAAAAAAATAATCTCTCTTTACAAAAAGTAAAGAAAAAATAAAAAAAAATAAAATAATAAAATAAAATTAATTATTTGCAATCAACAGGTTGCGAAATAACTTGACATAAGTTTCCATTACCATCTTTCAAGACAGCATTAACTTTCCTAATACTGGGGTTATACATAACTGGGGTAACTGTAATATCCTTAGTGTTAAGCTCGCTTAACATAGTGCCAGTAATTGCTGTAGCTGGTCCAACTCTCTCAGTAGCAGTAGCATTTTCAAATATAAACTCTACAGCACTAAAAACTCCCAATCCAGTATTACGCTTAACAGTAACAATTACATTAGATCCTCCAGAAGCATCTAAGACGCATTTAACAGGATCAACACTTAATGTAATACAATCACTTTGAATTCCTTTAGCACCCTTATCTATAGTAGGCTTAACAACAGACCATATGACTGCTATTCCGACAATAACCAGAAGCACTATGAGGACATTAGCAACAACTTCGCTTACTCCTTTTCTTTTCAACATTCTCATAAACCTCCTTTACAACATATAAATATCAAATGACTTTATAAATTATTCGTATGCAATAGCTAATCAATTATGCCCAAACCAATACTCTGCCGTGCCTTCATTATTCTTGTCATATCTTACAAACCCAAACCGCTCAAACTGCACAACAGTTCCAATTTTCAATTTAACAGCAGAAGGCTCAACTAATCCTTCAACCCAAGAACCATCAACTAATAAAACACGAGCAGGCATTCCATCGCAAACCCAGTTTATTTTAGGGATTTTTTTATTATCTACAGAAGTAATATGCGTCTTATCTTTCAAAGTCACATTAAATAAGTGTAACAAACGCACTTCTTTTCCATTATGCTCTGTAAAATCTTTTCCGGAAATTGCAATGTCCTTATTATTAACAGCAACCTCTCGTGTTTGTTCTGGTTTGTCAGGATGTATTGGAACAGAAATATTTTTCATTTCAGGCATTTCAACTACATTTAATTTAACTGGATTCTGAACAAAAGAATATCTCATAGTTTCAGAGTCAATCAATTGACGATTAATCGCATACAAATTATCAATAGGAACAACAATATCTTGTTTGTTTAATCCCATGCGTTTTACAAATTCACGAATAGCTTCAGGTCTAAATCCTCTACGAGCAATGCTCTGCACACTCCATGTTCTAGGGTCATCCCAACCAGTAAACTGCCCAGATACAACTTCTTTCTGTGCCTTAGATTTAGAGAGAGTTCCATCAACACCTTCAAGTCTAACTTTTCCACAATGAATAAGAATTGGATGTTTCCATTTAAACAAATCCCAAATATATTTTTCCATGTCGCTCTCAATCATCAGATCAGTTCCTCTTATTACATGAGTTATTCCAAGCAAATGGTCATCTACAGCCCAAGACATCTCAAGAGTAGGCCATACTCTATGTTTAGTCCCAACTCTAGGGTGAGGTCTATCTGCAATCTTAAACAGAACACGATCGCGAAATGCAGGATTAGGATGTTCCATATCTGTTTTAATTCTTAAACTGGCGTCACCTTCATTGACTTCTTTAGTGAAAAGTTTCTTCCACCTTGCATGTTGAATGCCCTTAGGAAATTGCCTGCACGAACATTCTTTTCCTTCAGCTCTGTTTTGTCTTAAGACTTCAACTTTACAATAACAAACATAAGCCTTATTCAAGTCAATCAATTTTTCAGCATATTCGTAATAAATATCCAATCTGTCAGATTTAAAATAAGTTTTTTTATATTTAACACCAAGCCACTTAAAAGCTTCAGGAATTAAATCATAGCTCTCTTTCATTAGCGATTTCTCCGCACTTCCAATAGTATCATCCATAACTAAAAGCAAATCTGCTTTGTATTTTTCTGCATAAAGAGCATTTAACAAAAATGTCTTAGCATTTCCTAAATGCAATGCTCCAGACGGAAATGGTGCAAGACGTAAAACCATTTTCTTTCCAATAGGAGATTCAGGAAGTTCATCAAGCTCGTATGTTTCAGTCCTATCATGTTTTATAACAACGTTTTCAACTTCCAAGAACAATTTTTCTTTATCTTTTTGATTTAGAGAATTAACTTCTTCTATTGTCTGGTTAATCAATTTCATAACGAGAGGAATTTCCTTCCTATCAAGACCATGCTGAAACAGTTTAGGAAGCACACGCCCAGCATCAGCTTTACCATGCTCCATTGCATTTTGGAGAGCATAAGCAAGAATCTCTTTAGATAAATCCTTCATGAAAAAGTTAGACCAAAGAGCTATTTAAATAATTAGGAAGCTATTTTTTCTCAGCTCTGTAAATATTTAACATATTGTCTAAACCTGATCCTCTTAATCCAGGAATAATTTCTCCTGGATTCACATACTGCTCTAATCTCTTATAGAATTCTCTATTATCCTTATCCTTCTTGACAATTTCACTAAGTTCTCTTATCTTATCTTGCCTTCGATTATAGTCGCGCTCACATTTAATCGCCATAGCAACCCCTCCCAAAACAACCGTATAGAAACCCAATTTTCCCAAGTTCACCAAACTAAAAAGTGAAATTAATCTTCCCATGCGCTAACTTGTATCAAACTATATTTAAATTTTTTCAATCCAACGGAGCCCCAGAAAAAGAACTATTTCCAGCTTTTCCAGGCAACTCTCCACCAGAATAAGCAGGAAGTCCACTAAATCCTCCGCCGTAAACAGAATGGTGAATCTCTGGGTTTATAGGACCAAGACCCCCATAAGAAGGAGCATCAGAATTTATTGCATCATTCCAATATGCAGACGAAGAGGTACCCATAGAAGGAGGCGTTCTATAAACAGGAGCGTGTAATCCTGAAAAAGCCTCTCTAACAGGAGTGTGAGCCATACCCATTCCGCCCTGACGGGAAAACCAATCCCCAGTTTCAATTACTTTCTTAGCTTTTCTAAAATTCTCACTCCATTCAGAATTTAATATTTCATCAATAGGAACGTTACCCATTCCAGCAGGAAGTTCAGAATCTTCAAACCCAAGATTATCTGCAATGTGCATGTGCTTGACATAAGGAGCTATAGTCTGTGCTTCCCTTAACACATCCTCTTTTTTATATCCCCATTTACGAATACTGTTTATGTGTCCAACGTCCCATGTAGCTCCAATTATCTGTTCTGAAACCTGCTCCGCCTTTTCACGAGACATCATTTTCTGTTCAACAGCTCTATCAACAAATTTTTCTCGTGAAGCTTTAACAAGTCTAACAATTTCGTCTGCACGAGTAAGCCCAGACATTCCAGCAGGAGGATTTTCAATACTTATTATCCCAGGAGCTCTGTTGTACTTTTTAGCATTGGTATAAGCATGCAAGGCTACATTAGCAAAAGTATCCGAACCCTTATCAACGGCAAAATCTTCAAGAGGTTTAAATTTTCTAGGCCTAATACTATCCTCATTCAATAATCTTGTTCCTTCAGCTATCTTCTGCTGAAACTCAGCAACATTATAATTCTCAATATATTTTTTAAATGCAGATCTCAAATCCTTTGCATAATTATCAAGTTTAGCCAAAGCTTCTTTCTTTCCAGGCTTATCCTTTTCAGCATCCTTCTTAACGTCATGATAAGCTTCATTAAAGAATTCTTTCATCTGCATATAAGATTCCTGAGTAAAAAAACTAGCATTTTGAATATTAATCATGGTCTTATTAATATTATTTGCAGTATTAGGGAATATTTTACCGATTTCTTCAACTGTTTTTTTATAATCTTTATAATTATCTTTATAAGTTTTATAAGCCTCAAATGCACTACCATATTCTATGCCCGATTTATCCAATTCTTTTTTTATATTTTCATCCTCGCCCCTTATCCCAATAAGTTCATTGTTTACTCTAGTACTATTAAGAAAAACGTTTTCTATTTGTCTCCTCCACTGTTCTTCATTCAATTCATCAAGACGTTGTTGAGCAGTTTGTTGTTTTAGTCCTTTAAAATAATCTTCTCTAGGCGTTGGAATATTTCCAATCTGCCCAGTGCGTTCATCAATAACTGCCATTTGAACTGTTTCTATTGTTCCATCTGGCTTCTTAATCTGACGCTTAACTTCAGGCAATCCATTATTGGAGTGAAAAGTCATTACCATTCCTTTAGGATTCTTTTCAGCAGAATCTGAATTCATTTGCTGTGCAAGCTCAACAGCAGCCTTCATTTGTCTTTCAGCTTCCATGCGTTGGTCTTCAGACCAGTTCCCTCTTCCAGTAACTCCGGTTGGGTCTACTAAAGGTCCATGAAATGTTAAATCCACTCCAGTTAACTGTCTAAGTCTATCTATTTCTTTCCAATGTTGCTTTGGAATAGAAGCAAGATGCTTCATAGGACCGCCACCCGTCAAACCAAGACCAGAAACTTCAATTGTCTGCGCACCAGTACTTATTTTGTCAGAAACTTTCTTCAACTGATTAGCCGTCAATGGATCAGAAGGATATGCAATTTGCGACGCAGAAGGACTATATGCACCAAGAGCAGAAAAGCCAGCATATGGTTTCTCAAAAGGAAATTCTGAACCATTAAAAAAATTCTCGTAACTAGCCATCTTCCCTCGTAATCTAAACGTCCTCGCAATATATAAAGCTTAAGTTATTGCCTTAAATTTCTTGATAATATTTTCATATCCCCATTCATCCACAATCTTCCATGAATCTCTATAGCCTGCAGAAACATTGGAATTTTCAACATCTCTTTTGAATCTATCGTCATTAAATAATTCCAAATATATCTTTTTATGAACAGCATTCAAGAATACATGACTTTTTGTTAAGTTAGATTCATTAGGATATTTAGAATTAAGAAAACTTAGCCATTTATTCCATTTTTTATCATCTACTTGGGATTGCATTTGATGAATAAGTTCATGAGTCAAAATATCAATAGCATGGTCAATTCCCCTGCAAACCTTTATAGTCAACGGATCAGAAAGAGGTCTACATGCTCCAACCACATAACAAATAATTTTTTTATCTTTCCACTTCAAATCACAAACACTTGAAATTTTATTTAATATATCATTTCCTTCTTTCTTCCAGGCATTTTTAATCTTACTTAAAAATTCAATAACCTCATTTCTAGAAGGATATCTTTTATTTATCTTTTTAAGAAACTCCTTTATATCCGAAGAATTTCTATAACTCTCATCATAAATATAAGAATATCTAAACTCAATATCAGGTATCATTAACAATTAATGTTTTTACAATATATAAAATATTAGTTACATATCTTTTCTTCTATCTCTTTTCTTATCACTATCTTCTATATACGCTCTTCCGCCACCCATCTCTCCGCCTCTTTGCTCTTCTCTATTTGGATTCTGTTGTGATTGAATATCATTTCTTCTATCAAGAGGATTTTCTTCTCCTACAACTCTTGTCCTGCTAACAGCACTGCTTTCAGCAGAACCAACAGGCGTATAGACGCTCTTGTTTTCTTGTCCTCCACCAGTATAAGAAGGTCTAAACCTAACTTCCTCTTCATCCTCTTTAGAAATTCTTCTCTCTCTTACAGTCTCCTGGGGGGTTTCAGAAGCATCTAAAGTAGAAGTTTTATTGAACCGTCTAATTACACCCTGACTATCTGTAAAATCTCCAGTAAAATTTTCCTCAAATTCGTCATCAAGAGATTCAACTTTCTCTTTCTTAACTTCTTTTATAGAAGATTCAATTTTCCTTATTTCTTTTATTTTAGACACAAACTAAGAAGCATTAAGACATTAAATATTCTACCCTAGAGCCCTATAAGGGTCTGAATGTGAAGGCATATTATGTGCTTTCTTGTAAACATCAAAAACTATAAAACATCCTTCATTAGCGCTCAATATTGCTTGAGAGCGAATAACTTTCTCATATTCGCTGTCTGGAGGAATACCTTTAGCCAAATCAGATTCATCTTTTTTCTTTTTCTTTATCTTGAACAATGAAAAAAGACCATTTAACCCAAAATCATCTCCTTTTTGGTACTTTTTCTCCTCTTCTGCTTTCTTTTTGTCAGCTTCTTCCTTGTCAATTTCATCCTCTTCTTTTCCTTCAAGAATCATGGTTATATCTTTCTGAATTTGGTCCAAACTTTCAGTAGTAGCTCCATCAACAAGAGCAATAGCACTTTTAAGATCATCATTATCCATTTGTTTCTTAAAAATATCAAGCTCATCTTTATTCAATCCGTAACTGGTAAATCTTATTTCCGCCTTCCCCCCAAATGCCCAGTCCCCTCTTTGCGAGACTCTTTGGGGAATACTTCTAAATTCCAACTCAATAATCAGAACCTTGTAATATTTTCTTGCATCAACTTTTTTAAACAAATCGGGAACAAGACCTTCATTTACATCATCTTCTATTTTATATTCAGAATACGCAAGAAGTGTAAGCTCAAGAATCATCGTGTTAAAAGTAGTCACTAAAGCTGCACTTTTATTTGTCATGTTCTGCTCAAGTTTCTGTGAAGCTCTTAAATAAGGTTTAACCCATCTAGTATACATCTTCAGCATATTAACTTGCGACTTCAAATAATTTCTCTCTATTTCGTATCTCTGCGAAAGAGAAGCATATGATTCTTTAATCCATGAGAAAAATTCCTGTGACCTCTGCTTAAGAATTCTCTTAACTCTGTCATTTAAATCAATTTCATTCCCGCTTTTATCTTTTAAGCTCTCATCTCTCAAAGTCATAAATGCATCTCTCAAAGTCACAAAATCAAGTTCTCCTGAAGAAAGAGCATTTATACTACCACGACCTTTTCTAATATCTACATTATCTAACCAAACCTGCTTCAAAGAAAGGAGTTTATTATATTTCTCATCCTCACTGCTCTTTTCATCAAAATAAACTTTATATGGTTTAAGACGAATTCTAAATTCCTTCAAATCATAAACTAAATTCAAGACTGATTTGAGAACAGTATTAACATTTCCCATTGTGCGAGAAACTTCCTGTTGCATTTGAGTAGCTTTACCCTGCATTTCAGAAAAATGTCCGCTACCAGGAGAAGAAACAAAATTATCTACAAGCTTCTCAACATCTGTATATGGACCGCCTCCAAGACCCTTCCCCCCAAGAAAATCAAGCAACCAGAAATAAATCGGTTCCAAACCTTCGGCAGGAGAGTCATAAACTAATTTATGTTGTTCAAGAGGACAAGATTTTAAACCCCATAAACTTAGAGCATCTTTCCTTGCCTTATCATAATCATAAGATGAAATATCACTCGCCTTTAGCGGACTAACAACGTCTAGACTTTTATCTTTAGCAAAATCATAACCTTTCTGCTCAATTAATTTTCTAACATATTTTGGCAAGTCCTTTATTACTTCTTCATCTTTATCTTTGGAGCATCTGAACCTAATTGAGTAAACCCG
>CAYIGE010000031.1:1481-9311 GCA_964362835.1 Candidatus Woesearchaeota archaeon | reverse complement strand
TAAAACTTTTGCGAATCTTAGAATAAAAACTGATGTTGGAACTGATTATTTCTATTTAAAGGTTGTTATCAATCGGAGGCTAAAGAAATGAAATATGGAAAATGTCCAGATTGTGAAAGATTTGGATTATTATCAATAAATGGATATTGTTGGACTGGATGTCATAGAGAAGGATGTGAATGTAAAATACATTTAATGAGCAATGATTTGATAGAACTTGGGAAAAAACACGGTGTTAATATAATAACGATAATATGCGATGATAGAAAAATCAAGGAGAAAGTGTAATGAAGAAAAAGACACCACAAATAATAGAAAGAAATTTTGGTAATATATTTGATGCAATTAACAGTGAATTTGGAATAATTCTTATGTTTTTATCTAGTATTCTATATCTATTATTTTTTGAGAAATCTTATGACCATTACATTATGGCATTTATAGTATTTTTAATGTTTATTCCAATTTGTGTATTAATTATCATATCAAAAAGGAGAAAGTGTAATGAGTTCTGAAAAATGTACTAAAGTTTTGAATATTGAAAATGGTAATTATATTAGGTGTAATGATAAAGTTTTTAAAGCAGGTTATTGCAAAGAACATCATAAAGGATATATAGAATATAAAAAGAGATTTTAAAGAAAGATGTGAATTTAAAAAGATTAGATAAAAGAATAGTCGATTTAGTAGATAAAAGAATAGTCGATTTAGAATCTGAAAATTGGGAAGAAAGGTTTTTAGATAAAATTAATAATACAATCAGAGAAGCTATATGATAAGTGAAAAAAGAATATTTACGACATCTCCAGAGTTGCTTTGGGATGTTGTGTCAAGACAAGCGGGAACTGTAGAAAAAGCACTTATGGAAATTGTTCAGAATTCTATAGACGCACAATCAAAATGTGTAAATATAACAATTACACAAGAAAAAATTGTAGCAAAAGATGATGGTATTGGCATGAACAAAGAAGAAATATTAAAACATTTTGAAGTTTTTGGCCAGACTTTCAAGAGAGGAGATGAAAGCTATTTGGGAGCTTTTGGAATGGGCAGAGGACAAGTTTTTTCTAAAGGTAATACTAAATGGTATACTCAAAATTTTGTTATGCTGGTAGACATCAAGAAAAATGGCTTGACATATGAATTGATAGAAGAAAATAAGTCAATATTGGGTACTCTTATTGAAGTTAAATTATATAATAAGGTAAAATTCTTAGACAAAAAGATTGAGCGATTCATTGAATGGGTGAAGTATGTTCAAGATGTTGACATAATTGTAAATGGGAACAAAATCAACGAGAAGCTTGAATTTGACTTTGAAGATGCAAAGGGTATGGTAAAAGTTGTTGAAAATGATGCTATTCATGTATATAATAGGGGTATTTTTGTCAAAGAAGACAAAATCGGAACTGGTGCAATAATAATTTCCAAGAAGAATTTGAAAGTGAATTTTGCTCGTAATGACATCATGGATGACTGTGAAGTCTTCAATCATTTGCTAGATAAGACTAAGAACTTGTTCAAAGATAAGTTGTTAGAAAAACAATCTCTGAGTCATGATGACAGGAAGACTATTATAAATTTGATGAAAGAAGATGACAAATGGATTGACACATTCAAAGACAAAGCAATCGTTGAGACTGCTAACCATAATTTCATTTCAATAAAAGAAGTTGAAAAGCAGAAAGAGATATTCTTTAGTGATGGCAAGAACTCTTATGAAGATGATAAATTAATTCAACACGGGCATCTTGTTTTGAAAGACAATTGGATTGTAAAGGGCATTTTAAATAAAGCAATAGGATTGACAAATAGAGTTGGTGACTATCAAGAACTATTGAAAGATTTCAGGGGACTATTTCAAGAACATTTAAATGAAAAAGATTTGTCAGTTTCTGAAAGAATGGTCTTTGAAGAGTTCAAAAAGTTAAATGATTCTATGAAAATTAATGTTCGCAGAAAGTTGCTGATAGCTAAAAATATGGTAAGCTTGGCTAGTACAGATGGCAAGTTTTTCATAACATTGAATAAAAAATTGTTGCATCAACTAAATTATGACTTTATGAAATATGTATTAACGCATGAGTATGCACACGACACTGATACTTTGAATACAGATGAGCACGGTTATGAGTTTTATGAGAAGTTTTACAAGTTAGTAGAAGCAAATTCTAATGGTGATAATTGATGATGACACAAAGAGAGATTGTTGAGCATTTAGTTGATGATGTTGAAATTCAAAATCTAGCACACAGGCTTAACCCGCTGACTGACACATTAGCTCATACACAAAGAGCGATGTTGAAGAAAGAAATAAGGGTGCTTGTAAAATCTAAGATGTATCAGACAATAGAGTTTACAAAGAATGAAGTTTATAAAGATATTAACATTAATAGTGAAAAGTTCAAAAAAGAATTCAACGATGAAGGAGCAGATGAAAATACTGGATTTCTGATAGCACTTGTAAGATTAAAAGAGAAGTACATGGACGATGGGGAGACTTCTAAGCTTTTATGCCAGATGGAAGAGCGATATTACAAGCTGAAAAGATTTGTCTATGGGAAGTAATAATGTGTACAAGATTAAGAAAGAACATGAGAGATTTTTTGCAATATGTTTTGTATGTAGAGAAAATTATGGCTTAAAGACTCAATATACATTGTCTCAACTTGGTGGGCACATGTCGGGGCATGCAAAGAAGGGAGAATACAGAGTATGATATTAAGGAAGAACACAGACGATAGATTGAAATTGGAAAAATCTACAGAATGTGATTGCAATGTAAGACATGCTATGTGGGAATTTGAAGTTAATAAAAAGTGGATTAAAGACAAAGAACTTTCAGAAATAACAAAATCCATACTTAATAGATACTGGGAGATTGTAAAAGAAGCTTTCCCAAACCAAACGTATTTCGGCATGTTAAACAATATGTTTAGGTTCAAAGATGCTTATAGAGAAGTTATTCAAAATATCAATAGAAATTCTGAAATGAAAATAACAGATTTAAGATTTACGTTTGGTATTCGAGAACATAATGAGAAATGTTTCTTGCATGGAGAAGATTTGAGATGACACTAGTAGAAGATAATAATAAATTCTTTTTTACAGTTAGCTTTGAAAAGCTTAAAGGATTCGAAGAATATCTAAAGTCTAAGAATATACCTTATGATGTTCTTGTTTGGTCTGGTTATTTTTCAATGAAAGATTCTAAGATTGTGCTTGATTATGGAGATGATGAAGATAAGTTTTGCTATGTCGCATCTAAGCATTTTTTGCAGAAAAGTAAAGATGAAATATTTGTAAATTTGATAAAGCCGGGTGAAGAAATCAAAGAGCTGCCAGAATTTAAAGATGTATTTAAGATAGTGGAAGTATGAATGCAAGAAATATAAAAGTAAATAAGAGTTTCAAAGAAAGAATTGTTAACTTAAAAGAAGCACTAAACATTTTAATGCAGCCAATTCCATTTGAATTTAAAACTATGTTGTTTTGGTTTGATTTCAAGATATTTGTTTTAGGTTATTATTACAAACAAATTCCAACAGGAAAATGTGTTTATTGTAATATTGATAAAGCAACAAAGTTTATATCTAATCCAAATATGAGTGAAATAGACTATTGGGCTATATGTGATAATTGTGATACAGTTATAAAGCTGCAACAAGAATTAAGCTTACGAGCTATCATAGGAGATGATAAGGGTGTTGAAAAGTTACAATATGAACTTGCATTGAAGCATCCTGATGCAGTTACATTTACAATAAAGAAGAAAGTTGATGAAGTAACTGAAAACTAACTTGAATAATAGATGAATATAATATTAGTGATAGAATATGAAAACAAATATAAAATTAAGATTAGAAGATGTAGCACCACAACTTTCAAAGAAAGAAGTTGAAATGTTAGAAGACATAATAACAACTGCAAGAGTTACTGGTGAGCCACAACAAGCTGAGTTTACAACTGCAGGAGTAGTAACTTTTAGGTTAGCTGTAATTGGTAATGGTAACTTATTTAAATTACCATTAGACAAAGATGTTTGTGAGACATGCGGTAAGGAGAAATAATATGAATGACGTAATAATTCCAATAGAAAATTGGGGCAAAGACCACTGGTCTGTATTTGCATATGTTGAAACTCTTGCTGTAGAAAATAAAGGATTTGCAATTCCTGATGCAAGAAGAATGAGGGCAAATCATAGTACTCATCCATTTCTTGGCAATGAGGATGATGGCAGTATGTTTCCTACAAGACTTAAAAATGGAGAGCTATTTGGCCATGATGATTGGGATTGTTTAGACAATTGTGTAAATGAAAGTTTGTTGAAAGACATCGGTACTGGAATAAATAGAGCTTATGAACTTACAGAACTCGGCAAATTAGTTGCGGGTCAACTTAGGACACATAAGATGAATGGTGGAGTATTTCATACATTTGTAGTAGATTTAAAAAAAAATTAAGATAAAAAAGATGTAAATATGATAGATTTAATATTAGGTAAAAGGAAATAAAAGTTGGAATGTTAAAAGATAAAATTATTTATAGGAAATGAGACAATGGAATTGATAGAACAAGAACTGACAGAAAAAGACAAACTTATCAATCAAATAGAAGAGCTGTTTGACAAGTACATAGAGAAGAAAAATGCTGATGCTAACACGCAGCTTCATTGGGCTGTTAAGAATCATAATGAATGGTTTGTGAATTATTGGACTGGTGTTATAGCAAGCAAACTGCAGGGTCTTCAGAAATTGAAATTTGGAATCTTGAATATTTTAAAAAGCGAAGATGTTATAATAACAAGAGCAAGTAAAAATGGCTGAACAGATTAAAAAAGATTTGATAGCATTGCCTGAAGCTAAGCCGTTCTTTTCAGATAATGTTATTGTGTCAATGCCGATGAGGTTAATGAACGAAACTGAAAGAGAAACTTGGGTAGTTTTGACATTTGTGAATGGCAATGCTGTACTTTCAAGTATAACTATGACATTAGAACATGCACAAGTCTTGTCTGACTTGCTTGCTACAAAAGTAAAAGAGGGAATGGATTTCAAGCATAATGGTACTATCCCAAAAAAAGAAGAAGCAGCAAAGACTGAAGAGAATTTGAGTTATATTGGTTGATATCATGGTGTTGAAAATGTCTACAAATTCATGTGAAGTGTGCAAGACTAAGTTGAATAAGAATAGATTTTTTATGTTAAGAGATAAATTAGAAGATGTCTATTTCTGCTCTGGTTTTTGTGCTTACAAGTTTGAAAAGTTTGGTTCACTAGGAGTAATTCTGTGAGTATAATAATACGCGATAATAGAGAAAAATCGACTATTGGAAAATTTCCAAGATATAGGATTACGCTGACTCTTCAGAAAGTGAATAAAAATTATAGCGAATCAAAAACTTTAGATAGCATTTCAGCTATGTCACTTGACGAAGCTGAAGCAAAGAATTTCTTTGAAAGAGTAAGAAAAGCTTTTGCAGGCTTTAGGATATAACTCAATGCTTAGATAGAAGCTTAGATTGTTTTCTTGAAGACATTATAGACCTTCTTTAACAACAAAGCATCAAACTTTGTTAAAAGTGACGTAATAATATAGGTTATTTAGCTAACATGTAGCAAGAGATGATTCAATGGACACAAATATTGAAGGCAATGTATCAAAGATAAGAAAAATTGGTGAGTTAGTCATGCAAGGATATTCTGACGAAGACATCAGCAACAAAGTTGACACGGCTGCGTATAAAGTCAAACAGATAAAACTTTTATTGGGCTTAGGCAAGCGTGGAAGAAAGAATTCAGTTTTAGATGGCGCTACATCAAAGCTTAGTGATGGGAAGAATTGCAAGAAAGTTTCGTTCACAATATTGCAAAAGTACTATGACATTCTTGGAATATATGAGAAATATGATTATGGTTTCAGTGCTAAGATAGGTTCTAAGGGAAAAATAGAATTGCAGATAGTACAGATAGAAGACAAGAAAGTAATTAAGTGATTATATGAGAAATAAAAAAGTAACATACGGAAACTTGTTCAAGTTTCTAGAAAAGAAGTGCAATTTCAAAAACGGGACTTATATTTGCAAAGGACTTGATTTTACAGAAGAATTTTGCAAAAAAGAAAGATTGAACTTTAGAGTTGTAAAGAAAACATTGGAGAATACGGGTGGCTATTGTGACTGTGAAGTCTTATTCAATTCAGCTGAGTTGATAAAAACAAGCCAGATAATTGAGTGATTATATGAAGCAAGTGAATTACAAGCACGTGAGATATTTGCCAACTATATCTCTAAAACAAGTGTTAAGTTGGATAGACAGCACAGACAACATTTTAAAATTGAAGGGCTGGAGAAGGATGTATTTTAAGACTGACAAAGCTATAAGTACATTGCCTTATGTATCACATCTCATTCACAAAGAAGAGATGATAAGATTGAACTTCAGCAAAGACATAGCTAAGTATGACAAGCATGGCTGGCAGCAATTTGATGCGAAAGCTATAATGAATTATATGAATGCTACAAAATTGAATGACTTAGTAATAAAGGAGCTAGTCTTTGTAAATGATTCTGAAAAGCTAAAAGAAATATTAGGTGTCACGACTAAGATACATCCCGGAATCAAAGACTCGCCAATAGAACCGTTAGTCGTAACTCTTGAAAATACATACCAAGGCGGGAAAAAAGCACCCCAAAATTTAAAAGACCAGATAGGTTTAGTAATGAGTGAACAGATTGAAAGCATGAAGTTTCAGTTAGCAACATTAGATGTTGTGCGAATAGAGACATATAATTCTTTCAAATTCAAATTGGGGAAGAATCTGCTTCCAGCGATGAACCAAGATGTCCACATATTGAGAGAATCAATACTTCCGACATTTGAAAATGGAATAAAACATGTAAGAAGCTATGTGCAAAAAGAAACTAAAGAATGGGTCTTAGAATCTGACAAGAATGATGCTGAGGAAGAAGATGCTTGAATTCAGAATGATGCCAATAGAAAAATTGTATGTCGGCCATATTAACATGAGAAAGTCTATGCTAGATACTATTGAAATTGAAGAGACTGCAAAAAAGTATGGCATCTTAGAACCTATAACTGTAAGACCCGACAAAGAAGGAATGTTTGAGGTCATAATGGGACAAAGAAGATTTTTGGGAGCTAAGAGGCTGGGATTGAAAGAAGTGCCAGTACTAATTAGAAAGTTAAGCGATATCGAAAGCTTAGAAGTTAGTGTGATAGAAAACCTTACAAAGGAGCAGCCTAATTTAGTTGACTTTGCAGAATCCATAAAAAAATTAGTTGACTATTATAGGAATATTCTTCCGAAATTAGCTGTGCCAATAGTACGAAAGGAATATAATATATATGCAGGCGTCAAGAGAGTATCTGAAATATTAGGGAAAACTAGACGCTATGTTTGGATGATGTATAATTTAGCTAGTTATTCTAAACTAGTAAAGCAAGCAATTAGCAGTTTAAGAGTAGACTATCACTTATTTTTAATAATAAAATCAATTCCTGATAAAGAAAAGATGGTATTTTTAGATTTTTTAAAAACTAATCATTTAATTCGGGGAGAATACGAACACTTAATAAGTACATATAACAAGAGCAAAGAAAAGGATATGAAAAAAACTATAGAAGATTTTTTAAAGCATGTAAAAATTAGAAAGACAATTTCTATTTCTAAAGATTTAAATATTAGATTAAACACGTACAGTGTACTTAAGAAAATACAAGTAAACTTAATTATTGAAGCTGCTCTTAATGAATACTTTTCAAAGAGAGAGAATTAAAATGATAAGCTTAGATGCAATAGACACAGAG
>CAYIGE010000031.1:0-1381 GCA_964362835.1 Candidatus Woesearchaeota archaeon | reverse complement strand
TACTTTTCAAAGAGAGAGAATTAAAATGATAAGCTTAGATGCAATAGACACAGAGAAAATGATAAAAGAATACTTCTTGAAGCAGTCATGGGAGCCAATAAGAGAAGAGCTTGCAAAGAATGCAGCTAGAGATTTGCTTGACGAGTACAAAGCTAAAGTTGAGATATTGCTGAAGAATTCTAGCAGTTGAGGTGCAGAAGCTTATTTATTAAGAGAGAAAGCAAAAGATTACTATGATAAAAGAAAAAGCTATAGCATATGAGCTGTTGCATGAGACTCACGTCAAAAAAGAGTATCAACCAGCTGTCAGGAAACTTTTTGGTATGATGGAGATTGTTCCTAACAAAAAATATGGAGCAACTGCTACTATCACTTGGTCTAACAGACTGTTTCGCGGTGAGAAGAAGCTTACGAAGCTTCAAGAATTGAAGCGCAAAAAAAGATGGGACAAACTTGAGAAAGATAACAAGCATGTTGATACTTCTAAATGGGTGAAGCCAGATGAAGCAAGCATACAAAATGCTCTGATAAGCGAGTTGTTTTTAAATATAGTATATCCTGAAAATAGTGACAAATTCAAAGAAGCTGATGTTAGAGCTGACGTGCTTTATAGCATATTGCATTCGCATCATCCTAAAAATCCGCAATCTCTTACAAATTTTGGACACGCTGGTGCGTTTGAAGTAATAATTCAAACTCTAAAAGGTTCAGAGCAAAATAATGGTTTCAAAGCTATTTTCAAGAATTGGAACACAGAAAAATGGTCTGGAAGAAAAGATGGCAGAAAGAGGTATCAAGCTTGGAAAGAGAAATGTATCAAAAACATGATTTCAGTCAAGACTGACATGAGCAAAGATGAGTTAGAACATAATCGTCAGATGAGAGAGCATGAAGCTAAGTCTAGAAAGATTCGAAAAATTGAAGAGAAAAAGCTTGCAAAAGAATTTGCAAGCTTTGTAAAATCTTATTCTGCTAAAAGTAGCAATAGTGAGTTCATAACTTCTTTGCGCATAAAGAGATTGCTTCAGAATGACAAGAGTATTTTGTAGTTGTTAAATATGAGAACTAAAGAGCTTATAAGAAAATGCAAAAGCAACCATGTCAGACCTTTTGTTGACATCAGTGAAGTTGCAAAGCGTTGCAGCAACTGTGAAGGAGTTGTAGTCAGATGAGTGAGATTAAATTTTTGTATGCTCAATTTGCGATATTGTTGTCTAATTTCTTAGCTGTGACTTTTTTTGCAATAGGTCTATTGATACAAAGTTTAGGTTCATATAGTGGTAATTTTGGAATGATGTTCTATGTTATTGGTTGGATAAATCTAATGTTAGGTTATAGGATAATTGATAAAATAGAGAGGAGATTGATATGAAATCCAAAC
>CAYIGE010000030.1:0-9351 GCA_964362835.1 Candidatus Woesearchaeota archaeon | reverse complement strand
CTTTGTTTCTATTGGTATCTGGGGTATTGGGTTTTGGGTTAGCTTTTATGGCTGATAAACCTGAATTAGGAATAATCTTTGCACCAGTAATCAATTATCTTTTGTTTGCAATCAAAAACGAAACAGAGGGAACAGGATTTGTAAAAGCAATAAAATGACCGTAGAAGGAATACTTAGAACCTTAAACAAAGCAGACTGCATTGTAATAGAAGCAGAAACTAGATATGTAAATGAGTTAAGACAAGATGTAGAGAAAACAGAAAGAATAGGACTAGAACTAGAACATGACCTTTTGTTAAATGAGTTAATCAAGGAGGGTAAAAGGTTAAACAGAAAACCAATGGATTTGTACGACGAAGAAGAAGTCCAGATTGCAAAAATAATCAGACAAAATAAAATTTGTAAACCTAAAAATGACTGAAACTATAGTTTATCAAGACCAAACAATGAAAGGTCTATTTGACTTATATGTTGAAGCACGAGAAGCAGGAGTAAAAGACTTAAGCGAAGATATTTGGGAAAAACTTATTACCATGAATCGAAGGGAAACTGTAGATAAATTATACAAGTTAAGAGAGGAACTAAATAGCTTGATACCTAAACAAAAATGAAAGAAAATCCTGTTAAACAAGAACATTACGGAGTAGAAGTCTGGGTTAATCCTTTGACCGAAGGAATGAGAGATGAAGAATGTTTATGTCTCAATTGTGATAGTTTAAAAATGGGAGAAGATAATTGTCCGATAGCCAAGAAATTATATAAAATTTGTGTAGAAGATAATATGGCATTAACAATTACAAGATGTAAGGAGTTTGAAGAGAAAGAAGGAAAATCTTGCTAATCGATTATTAAAGTGGTATAATCAAAAAAGAATATGAATTTGATAACTCGTTTACACCAAGATTATCCACTTTATCTTGACAATGAGGCTGTTAAAGGACTGGAAACATGGGAAGATTGGATAACTACTTACCTTCAACTTAATGAAGCTACTAATTCTGTTTCATGGCTAAAAGCTGATTTTCTAGTTAAACTTTTTGAAAAATTTGGTGGAGAATCAATTGAGAGGTTTGCTTCTGATGTTCATGAACCAAGGAGTACTGTTACAAATTATGTTCGGGTATCCCGCGCATTTCCCCCAGGAACCCGTGTGCCCCATCTTTCATTTACTCATCACTATCAGGTTAGCTGGATAGATAGTTATGATGAAAGTAAAAAAGAGTTTGCTACAAATAAAAGGTTTGAAATGATTGAAGAAATAGCAAGTAGAAATATTTCTACGAGACAACTTCATGACGAGATATTAGAAGCTAAAAACAAAAGTAAAGTACAAAAAGAAAAAATAATTTGTAACTTATGTAAAATAGAAACCATGGAATATTGTAAATATATTTTTTATGCCCCAGGGACAGGGGAAGAAGCAGATAAATATATTTTTCACAAAAAATGTTATAAAAAAATACAGGAATTCATCGAAAAATATCAAAATGAAAATTAAAAGATGTCTTGTTTGTAATACAGGTTTTCAGAAAGGAAAAAACATTAGTTTACGAAATTGGAAACAAACGAAATTTTGTTGCAAAAAATGTTATTGGAAATATCTGAAAGAAAAACCAACTTGGAATAAAGGGCTAAAAATAGACATAGAGACATATCCTAACTGGGGGCATACTGGGAAAAAACATACAAAACAATCTCGTAAAAAAATGTCACAGAGCCTAAAAGGCAAAATATCTTGGAATAAAAATAAAAAAATGGGAGAAGCATTCTCATTAGCTCTTAGTAAAAGAATGAAGGGGAAGGTTGGTGAAAAAGCACATAACTGGAAAGGTGGAATTACTCCATTAGTTAGATTAATTAGAAATTCTATTAAATACAAAGAATGGGTTGAAGCGGTAAAAGAAAAAAATTCTTACATTTGCCATTTTTGTGAAAGTGAAAAACACCTTGAAGTAGACCACTTAATTCCCCTCCAATCGATTATAAAAGAAAATAAGATTACTTCCTCAGCAGAAGCTTACAAATGTAAAGCTTTATGGAATATATCTAATGGAAGAACCTTGTGTGTAAATTGTCACTATGTTGCAACTCATGAAAGAATACCTCCTATTAATGGAGGATGGATAAAAAAATATAAAATATGACACCCCCAACACTTAACATGGTAATGGCAAGTATAAATAAAAGTGCAGGAGAGACGGTTGTTCAAAGAATTGGTAAAATGGAAAAGATAGACACAGAGAGAATCCCAACAGGAGTTAAAAAATTAGATGATGCATTAGGTGGTGGATTTCCTGTTGGTCGCATGGTTGAACTGTACGGTTTGCCTGCCTGTTTAGACAAGGATACCTTTATTCCATATAAAATAGTTTCAAAAGATGGTAGGAAACAAAATAATAAAGGGGGCACGATAGAAAATCTTTATTATAGATTTCATAAAATACCAAGAGGTGGTAGGGGATATTACCAAAGGAGTGAAAGTACCAACTCCCACATTGTTCTTTTGTCGATAACGAGGGACGAAATTCTAATTAGAAATGAAATTGTAAACGTTGTTATGTCTGGTATAAAAGAATGTTATCAATTAACAACAGCATCTGGGAAAAATATAGTAACAACAAAAGACCATATGTTTTATATTGGTAATGAAAAATTTAAGAAACTTGAAAAAATAAAAGAGGGAGATAATGTTTTTATTCAGAAAAGAATTACTGGTAAAAAACCGCAGGCAATATACAAAGAAGTGTTTGTAAAATATCACCCCACATGGACAAAAAGAATTATTAACGGTTCTACTTATCATAGGGGGAAAGTATGTGAAGCAGTTATGGAAGCAAACATGAATGGAATTATTCTAAATGAGTATATCAACTTTCTTAACAAAGGAACACGGCAAGAAATAAATAAATTGAATTTTATACCACAAGGACATGTTGTTCACCACATAAACCATAACCATGAAGATAATTCAATAGAAAATCTTCGTGTCATGTCTGCTAAAGAACATAACTTATATCATGCGTCAAAAAGTCGTGTTTTTATGGGTGGTGGCTATGGGGTAAAAAAGGACAGGGTAGTTTCTATTGTTTCTGTTGGGAAAAGAAAGACCTATGATATTTCCTGTCAACATCCCCTCAATAACTTTGTAGCAGAAGGAATTATTGTCCACAATTCTGGAAAAACTTTAATAGCACAGTTGATTATAGCACAGGCACAGAAGATGGGCGGAGACTGTGTATTTGTAGATGCAGAGGGTTCTTTTGACCCTGAGTTTGCAAAAAAGTTGGGAGTCAATGTAGAAGAATTGGCTTTGGTTCAGACAGGAATAGGTGAAGATATTATTGACACTGTTGCTAAACTTCTAAAAGCAGAACCTATGGTAGTTGTAATTGATTCTGTAGGTGCAATGATTACACGTACTGAGTTTGAAGAATCGGTTGAAAAAGTATTTATGGCACCAAAAGCCAGATTAATGTCAAAGGGATTGCCAAAGTTGACCGCTCTCAACAGAAAGACCCTCATTATTTTTATTAACCAACAGCGTAATATTATCACAACCTGGGGTGGCGGTGGCATGACTACTACTGGTGGAATGGCTCTCGGTTTTTATTCTTCTGTGAGGCTTGAGATAAAACGAGACCGAGAGCTATTGTATGAGGGTGCTAAAAAAACAAGCGAGGTAATAGGTCAGTTGGTGCTCTACAATGTAACAAAAAACAAAACAGCCGCACCTCACAAAAGGGGGAGTTTTCGCTTCTTTTTCGATGGAAGGATTGTAGAATAATGGATTTAAAATTAAAAACAACTAAAAAACATTCATGTGGTTGCACAGTAAAACAAGACGGAATAATGTGGACGGTAAATACTTATTGTCCAGTTCATCAACCAAATTTTCAAAAAAAGGCGGACAAGTTAATGAGTAGGAAAGATAAAAAAAGAGGACGGGGATATACTAAATCGGATAAGAAAAAATGAAGGGGTGGGAACTTAAAGAAATTAATGACGCCAAATTAATTGATGGAAAACGTGTTCGTGGTTCTGGAAATCGTTGGTATAATCCAGGCGATTCTAGGAGTAATGACTATTTAATAGAAAGTAAGTTTACAGAAGGGAAATCTTATTCTCTTAATTACAACAAACTCAAAAAAATATACAATGAAGCTCTTCTAATTTATAAAATTCCTTTATTTTCAGTTCAAATAAAGGACATTGAGGTGGTAATTTTTTTCCGTGAGGACTGGAATAAAATAATCAAGAAAGATATTTTTGTAAATAAGAAATAGCATTTTCTAAAATTTTAATATTATCTTTAGCCATTCCCAGCAAAGAATTACATCTGTTACACAATATTCCTCTAGTTTTTCCATCTAAATGAGAGTGGTCTATACTCCAATCATAACCAGTAAAAGTATTATTTTTGCAAATAGCACATTTATTGTCTTGTTTTTGCAACATAATATCTCTTTCTTTTAACGTAATTCCATATTTTCTAATTGTTTGATAATTTTTTCTTTGTTTTTTTATTTTTTCTTTATTTTTATTATAATATTCTTTTTGTTTTTTCAATATTATTTCTTTGTTCTGGATAAAATATTTTTTTCGGTACGCGTGGCGTTCTTTTTTGTTTTTTTTATAATTTTTTAGATAAGTATACTGACAACATCTACGGCATTGAGTAGCAAAACCATCACTTCTAGATTTGTTTTTGCCAAAATAAATAATAGATTTTTCTTTTTTGCAAGTCGAACAAGTCTTTGTATTTCGAGATAATTGTCTGTCTGTTTGTAGCATCGTTCCTTAAATATAACAAATTAATTATTATTTGTCAAGGAATGAGGTCTTTCAAAGTAATTTCTTGTTCCTTTAATGTCCACAGTTTTCGTTTTCCCATCGCACCGCGTTTCGCCCAACCATGAAAGATAGCCATTCCTCCACACTGTAGCCAAACCTTAAAGGCATCTAAAGCCATAGCTTTTTTTATTCTTGTCGCAATATTAGAAGTTGATGTTGTTTGTACCCCTAAGACACCCTTCTTGTCTGGATGTATAGCACAAATATCAATCCACCCGAATAAATCATTCCTTGTATGAATAAAGTAATTATATTTTTCAGCGATTGCTACTGTATACCCCTCTTTCCTTAAATGAGCTAAACTTCTTTGTGTGGGAGTGGTTGCCATTTAAACAATTTTGTTTTCTTTTACCCATTCTTCTTCAATAGGAGCTTTGGCTTCGATAACCCATTTAGGGAAGAATGCTTCTTCTATAAGTTTAACAAGAACAGGTCTAGATTCTGTTGGAATCATTGCTAAATTAACTAGGAATGCTTCTAATATCCTAAGTCTTACATAGTCTTCTTTAGTTTTTATCTGCATATTGTTTTAATACTTCCATTTGGAATCAATATTATCAAGATTTTCCAAGGTTGTTTTTTTACTTTTTGAATCACTAAACCAACCAATTTTGTTTATTTTCATATAAACTTTAGAACACTCCTGTGAACAAAATTTTCGTGAAAGATACCTATTAGAGCTTTCATAGCTCTTTTTTTCTATGGGATGGCTACAATTAATGCAGTCATGTTTTTTCATTATAGGCAGTTAATAAAAGATTAACAGTAATCAATTATCATCCTTTTTCACAATAATGTCAACTAACTATTTGAAACAAATTTACCTTATCACAAGATTATATTCTTCCTTTATCCTTTTTTTGATTAACTCTTTTTCGGCTATACTATAAACTCTCCATTTCTGGGTACCAGTTGTCCTTCTTCCAGTAGGAAGACTTAATCGTTTTTCAAGACGATAAAATGTCTCTCGTGAAAGACTTGGTATACCCTCATTTTTAGTATTTTGATTTGCCTTTAGAAAAGTTTCACGTATTTCTTCATTAAGTTCTTTAAGAACTTGTCCAACAGTAATATAATTAAATTTTCTCATGGCTTATATCTAATTAAAAAGGATACTCTTCATCACTAGATTCCTTTTTTTCATTAGTTTCTTTAGCCGTTTCTGTTGGTGCTTTAGTTTCAGTTTCCGCTCCTACTTTATCTTTAGGTTCATATTTCTCGAATTTCTTCCAGAAACCTCCTTTATTATCTTTATATATTCCAAGGGTTGAAGTTGCTTTACACTTTTCATCTAAACACCTTACTTTGACATAAAGATATCCTTCTGTGGTTCTATTAGAATCAAGGGTTACATCTTCTCCTTCACAGACTCCACACCTATCTGGTGTACCTGCGTAAAAAGAAGCTGAAGCAAGCGCTTCTCTAAAATCTTCTTCCTCTACCCAAAAGGTAAAAGTTGATTTACCGACTTTTTTTGCAATACTTATTTTAGACATATTCACCTCCTTTCATTTTATTCTCCTTCGTTAGATTCAATTTTGACTCCTTCTTCCTTTTTTGATTTTATTGTTTTTCTTTCACCCATATGTTTCTTAATACTTGCGATTAATTCTTGATTTTTCCAAATCCAAAGTTTCCTTGCGGCAAGAAATTCATCAAAACAATACTCTCCCTCTTCAAATTTGTATTTACCTGTTGCTTTTCCATCAGCACCTGTTGAAAGTAACAAAACTCCAATACCAACTTTTTCTCCGCCGTTTTCTTCATATGCTTGTTTGTAAGCGGATAGTTGCATAAATACTTCATCGTAAATATCTTTACCTGTTTTTACATCTGCAATTAAAGTTCTTCCATTCTTTTTAAATTTAACAATAAGGTCAAGCGTTCCAGCATAACCATATTTCTTACTAACAACAGTTTTTTCATTCTCAACCATCTCTACATCATTGTCCTCAAACCATGTATAAAAAGCTTGGGCATATGGTTTAAAATCATCTGGAATACTTTCCAAATATTTTTTAGTGTGTTTATATGCTTCAACAATAGAGTGAACAGTTGTCCCTCTTCCCATAGCTGTTTTTGAACTCCTGTATGGAGCAGCTAATGCGTCTTTTTCTGATAACGAAGGGTCAACAACTAATGCTCGGTAAACCTCTTTACCAAACCAATACCTTAAAGCTGGTTTATCTAAAACCTGAAGAATTGTAGTGACAGAAATATAAGGTTTTCCATCCTTATCCCAGTAAAAACCTCCTCTTCTATTGCTTTGTCTAAAATCTGTTGTACTCATACTTATAATATATCAAATATACTCACTTTTGTCAACTACCAAACATGTATTTCATTGAAAGAAATCTTTGTTCTCCGTTTCCATAATCAGCAACTTTTCCATTATTTTTCCAGTCATCAACTTTTGATGTCCAGCTTGTTTTTGTATCTTCTTCTTCAATTAAAATATTTTTTATTTCCCTTTTTCTTAATTCATCAAAAGCAGTCTCCTGTATTCCATATCCATCAACTATTTTCATAAAATGTTTCTTTGAATTTACATGTCTAATAAAAGTATCGTCGTTGACATATCCACACAAAACAAGTTTTCTCTTTTGAGGGTCATAAACTAATAGTTTTTTCATATTAACAACCTAAATTCATAGTATCTGTAGGAAAAATCAATTTGTCGTATTCTTCCAACTCCTTCTTACTCATCAATCCTTTAACCTTTTTACATTTCCTGTGATTAGGCTGATTTGCAATACTTCTTTTAAGGTGGTCAGGCTTTAAACTGTAATTTACTTCATCTGGAAGTTCGTCTAACTTAAATTCTTCTTGTTTTTTGTTTAGTTTTTCTTTCATATTAAAATTCTACCAAATTCTTTAGATACTAATTTTATTAACTTTTTAATCTTTCCTGATTTTAAATCTTTTTTATATTCTCTTTTAATCCTGTCACAAGTCTTACACTTTTCCCCAAGGGGGTGAGTTGTGCCATGACTAATCATTAGTTTTTTCATTTTTTGTTAAATAAATCATCTAAATAATTTATAATTTCTTTACGCATAACTTTTCTAATTACAACTGCCCTGTCTAAATCTTCTTTTTTGACATTATATTTTTGTTTCTATTCACCATCTTCGTTTGTAATTAAAACTAGTCCAAAAAATAAAAATAATACGACAAATGCTAAACTACTCATTCTTTACCTCCAAGTATTTCTTTGATAACTGATTCAATCTCTCCTTTTGAAAATGCGTAACCTGTAAAGTTTTTTCCTAGTTCATTAAACCTCTCCATAATAGCCTTTAAAATAGACTGCTTGATTTGGGAAAGGTACTCGCTTGAATTTCGGTTATTCAAGACCTTAGAGTCGTTCCATATCAACTGCACTGTTTTTAATATTTGTTTGTCTGTTTTATTCATTTAATTATTTCACCTCTGCCGAAAGGCAGAAGTCAACTAATTAAAGTTAAAATCCTCTGCTGGCCCCACCTCCTGAAAAGCCTCCTCCACCGAAACCTCCAAATCCTCCAAAACTTCCACCCGAACTTATTGAGCCAGTTGAAGTAGGTATTGAAAAGAATGGTGAATCGTCATCATTATCTTTTTCCTCAAACCAATTTGACACTTTTTCTCTAAAAGTAGGTTTCTTTTCTATATCACATTTAAGACAAAAATGTTCTTCTGTCTCTGGATTAGAAATTCTTATCCCTTTTCTTTTAAGGGTGACCAAATCTCCCTCCTTAACCTCGTTAACATCTAGGTCGACCATTAAATGGTCGCAGTTTTCACAAACTACAACCTCTGCATCCTTCCCTTGTAACTCGATTATTTCTCCTTTTTTCATATTATTCACCTCCTTCCACCGTATCTCTCAAAATATTAACTATCGATATAACGGCTGTGTTCCAATCATTATTCTTAAGGTAGGGAACTGCATACTCATCAAGTAACCTTCCTGCCTTGGCATCATTAATAATAGGTTCTAAACCCGTGCCAACCTCTATACGAACTTTTCTATCCTCCGTAGCAATGATAAAAATAATCCCATTATCTTCATCGGCGTATCCAACTTTCCATTTATCAGCCAACCCGATTGAATATTCTTCAATAGTGAGGGGTTGAGTTGATTTAACAATAAGAACTGCCATTTGACCAAGATTTTTTTCTTCGTCAAATTCTTTCATTGTTGCAGATACTGTAGTTATTGTTGCTTCATCTAATACTCCAGCCTCATCTACAACATATCCAGAAACCTCTGGATAAATCATTTCTTTTGGTTCAGGCATTTTTATCCTACTCAGCCCAAAGACTAAAATAGCAATTATTATTATTCCCAATATTACTTGTTTCATAGGTCTGTTTCGAGGTCAACTCCTGGAGCAACTTCGGCTCCATCCTTTGATTCAAACAATGACATTTCATCAAAATTAAAGATACCTGCCAAAATGTTTGTTGGGAATCTCATAATGGTTATGTTGTATTCTCGCGTCGCTTCATTATAAC